>CAYTEX010000180.1:0-2667 GCA_964437015.1 uncultured Clostridium sp.
AACATTAACATCATTAACACCATTTTGTTGTAGTATTTGACTACTTTGTTTATAAATGGAATTAAAAACATTATTCATAAAATGCCAAATATGGATTATTTAGTTGGAGTAGGAGTTATTGTTAATTTTATGTATAGCTTATATAATTCTTATTTTATTTATAAGGGAGATATAAGTTTAGCACATAATTTGTATTTTGAATCTTCAGCAATGATAATTTTATTTATTAAATTAGTAAGTTATATAGACAAAAAAAATTAAGCAAAAGCAGTTGACACTGTAAAGAATTTAGTTACTATTACACCTAAAGATGGAACTATTATAAAGGACGGAAAAATCCAAGATGTCACAATCAATGAGATTCAAAAAGGAGATATAGTAATATCAAAGCCAGGTGAAAAAATTTCTGTAGATGGAATTGTAACAAAAGGAAAAACTCATACAGATGAATCGTTTTTAACAGGTGAAAGTAATCCAGTAAGCAAAAATATAGGGGACAATGTAATGGCTGGAAGTATCAATTATGATGGATATATAGAATATGAAGCTATTAACATTGGAAAAGACTCAAATATTTCACATATTGTAGATTTAGTTGTAGAAGCAACAAACACAAAAGCACCAATTGAAAGAATTGCAGACAGAATAAGTAGATATTTTGTACCAATCATTTTTATTTTATCAGCTGTTTCTTTTATATTAAATATAGCTATTACTAAAAATTACAATGAAGCAATAAATGCATTAGTAAGTGTTTTAGTTGTTGCATGTCCATGTAGTTTGGGACTAGCAACCCCGCTTGCAATGGTGGTTTCAATAGGAAACTTATCAAAAAAAGGAATATTAGTTAAATCAAGTGAAATAATAGAAAGAGCAAACAAAATAGACAATGTTATTTTTGATAAAACAGGAACTCTAACTAATGGGAAAATGGAAATTTGTGACTACAGAATAAAAGAAGACTGCGTAAAATTACTTCAAAGCTTAGAAGCTAAATCAAATCATCCAATAGCAAAAAGTATTGGAAAAAATGCAAAAGATTTATATGAAGTTACAGAATTTGAAGAAATTTCGGGATTTGGAATAAAAGGAAGAATAGATGGTGTTTTATATTTTGCAGGAAATAGAAAATTTGTAGAAAATCAAAACATAGAAAATATTTTTCAAAATCAGGAGATAGAGTATAGCCAAAAAGGAGAAAGTATAGTATACTTTTGGAAAGAACATCAAATGTTTGGAATTTTTGGCCTAAGAGATGAAATAAAATCAGAAACAAAAGAGCTTATAAATAATTTGAAAAGACTAAATAAAAAGGTAGTTATGCTTACAGGAGATAACGAGCAAACAGCAAAAATAATTGCGGAAGAAATTGGAATAGAAGAAATATATAGTAATGTTTCTCCTAAACAAAAACTAGAGATAATAGAAGGACTAAATAAAAATCAAAATATATTAATGGTAGGAGATGGAGTAAATGATAGCCCTGCATTAAAAAAAGCTAGTATAGGAGTAAGTGTAAAAAATGGAACAGACATAAGTATAGATTCGTCAGATGTTATGCTTATGAAAGATAATATGAGTTTAATAGATTTATTTAATGTTGGAAAGAAAACTTTAAAAATAATAAAACAAAACTTGTTTTGGGCATTATTTTATAATCTATCTATGGTACCACTTGCAACAGGATTATTACCTATAAAAATAAATCCGATGATTGCGAGTTTTGCAATGACAATAAGTAGTTTAACAGTAGTATTAAATAGTTTAAGATTAAAAAAAATATAGAACGGAGGAAAAAATGAAAAAATATGATATAATAAAAAATTTTTTATTTGGGGGATGCTTAGGAGTAACCTTAATGGAAATAAGCTATTTTCTTGTGGGTTTTCTAGTAGGAACTTTAAATGAAAATATAATAAGATTAATAAAGATTTTTTCTATTATTTTCTTTTTTGGAGGAATAATATATATATTGGCTGTAATTTCTATCCAAAGTTTAAAGTATAAAGATATGCAATCAAGGGAAAAACAAAAAGTTTTAACTAGGCAAATAAGACTAACAAGTATAATGATTATAATATTATCTTTTGCTATGCTATTTTATTCTATAAAGAGCAATTCAATGGGAGTAATACTATCATTAAGTTTTATAATAGTATTTGTATTATGGGGATATGGATGTTTTATAGAATATGCCACACTAAAGAGAAATATGGCAATGGTGAAGATAGTGGATTAAAAAGATTTTATGATATTTTAAGGAAAAAAACTACTTCGCAAGAAGTAGTTTTTTTGTTCAAATTACTTGTTATCGTTGTTTTTGTCGAAATATAAAGTTGCTATAAATCCAGCAAAAATCCCAATAACAACGGGAATGACTGTAGTTATTGCTATAGTTATTCCGAAAACAAAGGTTATAATCAACAAAACTATTAGGCATCCAACGATAAACGGTGCCATTATCTTTAATGCATTTTTGAACATGAGTATTTCCTCCTTACATTTGTTCGGAGGATTGCACCTCCGAAGTTTACCTTTTCAAAGGCGCAACAAAATGTTACTACCTTTATTGTACCACATTTTACATAAAAGTGCAAATTCTCTACGACTAAAATAGTGTAAAATGGTTTCGGAATATACAAAAAGAAAGTCCTTTGATATAATAAA
>CAYTEX010000181.1:0-2666 GCA_964437015.1 uncultured Clostridium sp.
CGTCATTATATCTTCTTCCATACATTATACGTCCTGTAAATTCATCAACTATTAAAACTTGTCCGTCTTTTACTATATAGTCAATATCCTTTTTCATAACACCATGTGCATGTAATGCTTTATTTACATGATGAACTAATGTAGAATTTTCAATATCATTAAAATTGTCAAGTCCAAATTCTCTTTCTGCTTTTTCTATACCTTTTTGAGTAAGTGCTGCAGATTTAGCTTTTAAATCTACTACATAATCATATTTTTCGTTATCTTCTTGTTGATCAAAATTTTTAACATCTTCTTCAACTATAACTTTTGCCTCTAATTTTCTTACAAAGCTATCTGCTCTTTTATATAAATCTGATGATGAATTTGCACTACCAGATATTATTAATGGAGTTCTTGCTTCATCTATTAAAATACTATCTATTTCGTCTACTATAGCATAATGAAGTCCTCTTTGAACTAATTGATTATTATAGATAACCATGTTATCTCTTAAGTAATCAAATCCAAACTCGTTATTTGTACCATATGTTACATCTGAGTTATATGCATCTTGTTTTTGTTTTGGAGTTTGTCCTGCAACTACAAGTCCTACAGTTAATCCTAAGAATTTATAAAGTTTCCCCATCCACTCACTATCACGCTTAGCTAGGTAATCGTTTACTGTAACTACATGAACACCTTTTACTTCAAGTGCATTTAAATATACAGGTAGTGTTGCAACTAATGTTTTTCCTTCTCCTGTTTTCATTTCCGCAATTCTACCTTGATGTAATATAATACCACCTATTAGCTGAACATCAAAGTGTCTCATTCCTAATGTTCTTTTTGAAGCTTCTCTAACAACTGCAAATGCTTCTGGAAGTATATCATCAAGAGTTTTTCCGTTAGCTAATTGTTCCTTAAAATAAGGAGTTTTAGCTGTTAATTCTTTATCTGAAAGCTTGCTTATTTCTTCCTCTAAAGAATTAATTTTCTCAACGATTGGCATAATTCTTTTTACTTCTTTTTCGCTATATGATTTGAATAGTTTCATATTTATTTTCATCCTTTCTTATGTAAGTCTCAAATTTAAGACCAAATTAATCTATTTTTGAACTTAATTATACCTGTCTACTATAACACTAAAATAGAAATTTATCAAGTTTTTTTTGTAATATTTGTGAAAAAAAAACATATGTTGTTATTGAATCGATAATTTATTATATTTCCTACCTCATATTTCTGAAAGGAGTATCTCATGTTTCTTAATTTAAAGATTAGTGGAAATAAAATACTTAGATATATATTTATTATAATGTTTATAATTATTTTGATTATTCTCTTTATTGGCAGTTATAATATATTTTTTAAAAAAACAGAAAAAAATGAAGATAACAATTTTACCCTAAATGATACATTAAATACTGATAATGTTTTTGAAATCTCTTCATCTAATTATACCAATATCTTAAAAGCAGTAACAGATAATTTAGATCATTATGTTGGATGTAAGATTCATTTTACAGGATATGTTTACAGATTACTAGATTTTAACCCAAATCAATTCGTATTAGCTCGTGATATGATAGTAAAGCAGAATCCTTTACAAAGTCTGGTTGTTGGTTTTTTATGTGAAAGTAAAGAAGCAAGTAATTTTCAAGACGGAGAATGGGTTGATGTAATAGGCACTATAAAAAAAGGTGATTATTATGGAGAAATCGCAATTATTGAAGTGACTGATATCTTTAAATGTAACGAGCCTGAAAATAAATATGTTTCGGTTCCAGATGATACATATATACCAACAAATAAACTCTTATAATTTACTTATCGTCTTTTTTTACGCAGTCCTTTAATTCTTCTTGAATTTTAATAACTGCTCTAAAATCATTTCTCCAATTTTATCTGTCATTGTAAATTCACCTCACTTTCATTTTAAAAAAATCAAAAAAAAACATTATGATTTAAATATTTCAAGAAAAAAATACTTTAAAAAGAAACCATAATTACAAATTTTTATAAAATATAAGGAAATAATTTGTAAAACCTGAGAGATTTATACAATTATTTTTTATAAAAATCAAGCATAGATTTTACAATTCCATTGTCTAAAAAATTAGAGAAAATATTCTTTAAAACAATTAAAATAATAGGCCCTACAAACATTCCGTATTACACCCAAAAGTTTAAATCCCGTATACATAGCTATTATTGTAAATATTGGATGAATTCCTATATTACCGACTCACAATTTTTGGCTCTAGAAACTGTCGAATTAAGCTCATTATAATCCATAAAATTATAATTGATATTCCTAATCTAAAATCTCCATTTAAACTTGACAAAATACCCCATGGTATCATAACTGTTCCTGTTCCTAATATAGGTAATGCATCAACAAATCCAATAGCAATTGCTATGATTAAAGGAAAACCAACGTTCAATCCAATAAAATGAAAAATATATAATCCTATTAAACAAATAATAAATGAAATAAAAATCAAAGTAAACTGAGCTTTTAGATAACCACCTAATACCTTCACTATTTCTCTAATATGTTTTGTTAATTGCTTCATCCATTTATCAGGTAAATGATGTTCTAATTCATCTAGCATATATATTTTATCTGTACAAAAAAAATATAGCGCTAAAATTGTAACACCAACGTAAATTCCTATAGTAGG
>CAYTEX010000182.1:0-2664 GCA_964437015.1 uncultured Clostridium sp.
GTATGTGATGAGCAAGGAAAGGAACAAATAAACTCATGATAATTAATACATATGCAAAAGCCTATGTAGAAGTACTAGAAATAATAAGTCACTTTTCAGAAAAAAATTATAAAAAAATTCCAAGAGACAGAATAGAATTTTATGAAAAAAACAAAGACTTAAATTACAAATTTAAAATAAATCCTAAAATTGAATTAAATAAACAGCATATTTCAAAAGAAGCCAGTGCAATTATAGTTAATGTATATAAAGATTACTTTGCAACAGAAGAACAAAAAGAAAAAATAAATGAAATATTAAAAATTAATGAAAATAGGGCAGAGCAAGAAAAGAAAGTGAAATTTAATAAAGATGACTTATTTAAAAATACTATTAGCTCAAATAATTTTAAAAAAAATGTAACACAAGAAACTGCCATTAAAGAATATAAAGATAATTTTTTTATAAGATTTAAAAATTTAATTATTAAAGTATTACATAAAAGAGCCTAATTTGGCTCTTTTTTATTCTATAGAAAAAGATAGAGAAGAGCAGAAGGAGATGAATTAATGTAGTATAAAATGGAATATATAACTTTGTAAAAAAATAAAGTTTCCGTGAATTCAGCATTATGTAAAAATCATTCCAAATTATTGACAAATCCAAAAATAGTATGTATAATAAATAAAGATGTTATGAGATAATTTAATATAAAAGTATTTATATGGAAACCAATGGGATATTCTCTCTGATTTCCATTTTTTATTGCAAAAATAATATGATTTACCAGGGGGCATTTAGAACCAGGAGAAGACATATTTGATGCAATGATACGAGAAGCAAAAGAAGAAATTGGAATTAATATCAAAAGAGAAAATATGCAAATAGTGCATATCTATCACCATTTTAACAAAGATAAATTAAAATTTGTATTTGAAGTAACAAGTTATAGTGGTGAAATATACAGGATTATTATGTGCTATGACCAATAAATATAAGAACGTCTATATTTGATTATAGAAAATAAAATTTAATGATAGTAATAATCTAAAAAGGTGAAAAAAATGAATAGTAGATATAATAGATTGAATGAATACTACAAACTTAAATTTGAAGATAGAACATTGAAAATATGCGTAGATGGAGGATTTACCTGTCCAAATAGAGATGGAACATGTGAAATAGGGGGATGCATATTTTGTAGTGAAAAAGGTTCTGGTGAATTAATCAAACAAAGTAAGGAATCAATTTCCAAACAAGTTAAAGATCATTTAAATTCATATAGAGCTAAAAGAGCCAATAAATTTATTGTGTATTTTCAAAACTTTTCAAATACTTATGATACAATAGAAAACTTAAAACAAAAATATGATAGTAGTTTGATAGATGAAAGAATAGTAGGAATTAGTATTGCAACAAGACCTGATTGTATTAATGAAAATATTGCTAAATTAATTCAATCATATTCAAATAAATACTATGTATGTGTAGAATTAGGTTTTCAAACAGCTGATGATAAAATAGGAAAAATAATAAATAGAGGATATACAACAAATCAGTTTATAGAAGCGGTAAGAATATTAAAAAAATATAAAATAGATGTGATAGCTCATATTATGTGTGGACTTCCTGGAGAAGATAGAGATGGGAAAAATGTTCCAAAACAGATAAAGGATACAATTGATTTAATAAACAATATGAATATTCAAGGAATAAAAATACACTCAACTTATATTGTGAAAAATACTAAATTAAATGAAATGTATGAAAGAGGAGAATATATACCACTTGAGTTAGATGAATATTTTGAAGATTTAACATATATAATTACACATTTAAATTCAAATATTATTATTCATAGAATTTGTGCAGATGCACCAAAAGATATACTTGTTGCACCTAATTGGAATTCTCATAAAAAATGGGTACTTAATGGATTTGAAAAATTATTAAAAGAAAAGAATTTAATACAAGGACAATTCTACAATAAATGAATATGTTTTTTTTTTTTTATTGCATTTGCAAAATTAAGGATTTTATAGTATAATTATAATTGTAGTAAATCAATTTAGTCATTCGCGTTTTGCTACCAGATAAGTGGAAACATTTAAAGGAATAATGAGGAGCCTTAAGAATCTCTTCATGAATGGCAATAAAATATACACAAAATTTTTTGTGATTATTTTTGTTGTGTATTCATGAAAGGAGGTTCTTTTTTGTATTAAATCACATTTATTATAAAAACAGAAAGAAGGTAAAAAAATGAAAACAAATGAACATGATTATTACAGTCAATTAGCAAATTGGTCATTTGATGAAATAAATTACACATCTAAAAACTATACGAATTGGGTTTATGAAAACGAAATAAAAAAACATACTAAAAAGGATTCGAAAATACTTGATTTAGGAACAGCTGCTGGAGAAAAAGTTTTAAAAAGATTTCCAGAATGTGCTGAAATATTAGGAACAGATTTCTCAGAAGAAATGATAAAAGTTGCAAATAATAATTTAAAAGAAAGTGGAAGAAAAAACATATCATTTAGAGTAATGAACAATTTAGAAATGGACACTCAAGACAATTATTATGATATAGTAACAGCTCGACACACTGTTACAGATCCAAATCAAATATACAAAACATTAAAACCAGGAGGATATTTAATATTAAGAGGAGTTGATAAA
>CAYTEX010000183.1:0-1032 GCA_964437015.1 uncultured Clostridium sp.
TATGCAAATTAATATAATTATTATTTTTTTCATCGTTAATCCTTGTATAAATATATTTAGGTTTTTTTATTGGATTTCCCCATAAACCATTTATTTAAATTGATCTTTTTTATCATACATTTTCATTAATTTTTTTAATTAAATGATTTTATCATATTAATTGTAGCATTTATATATTTGGTTGAAAAGTTTTTCGATACAAGCTCACTATGACTAAATATTTGAGGCAACTCTACTAAACATGACCTTGCAGATAACTTAGAATTTCCAAGAGTTGTTCTAGCCCAATTTATTAAATAACCTTGGCCATATGCTGAAATATGTTTTGGTAATTCGAATTCATTTCTATAATAAGATCCTATATAATTATCTCCCATTGTTTCATTTAGCCAACCATGTAAATCTATTAAAATTGTTTGTCCATATTTTGATTTTTTACTTAAAAGAAAGTCACGTAAATATCTAGCTTCATAAGCTTGAAAAGGTTGGGTTCCATTATGATTTCTTATATTTGTTTGAACAGAAAATCCAACACTCCAACATCTATTCATATCAATACCTTGATGAGCTTTTATTCCATTATGTCCAGGTGAATCACTATATAACGTTGTTCGTCCTTCTCCATTATTATTCCATCCATAATATTCTCCATCTGGATTTAGTGAAGGTAAAATATATATTGTCCAATTGCTAAATATATTATTATCTGATAATTTTGTCAAATACGTTTTAAATTCTTCTGCTATATATGTTAATTCTTCTCCATCATGATCGTATGAATCTTCAAATCCGTGTATTGCAAAACAAGCAAATAATACATTTTCTCCTATTCCAACTTTATAATATTTTAAATCAGACCCTAATGAATTTCCTTGTATTGCTAATCCACTTTTGCCATAAGTTCCTTCTTCCAATTTATTCAATTTAGTCACTATCCTTATTTTTATTCCTACTATTTTACTATTTATACTCTGTTCTCCTGCTATATCTCCATCTGCTACATAGTTGCTTTCCCATCCATAATCACTTCTA
>CAYTEX010000183.1:1132-2658 GCA_964437015.1 uncultured Clostridium sp.
TCCATACTCTTCCTCCATTTTTATCGTCTGTTAGTACTTGATACTCTATTGATGCTTCTTTTGGTGCATATAATAAACTTATTTTTAGCCCATTTAGTCCTGCTTCTCCTTCTGTTCCTGCTAATAAATCTCCTTTTGCATATGTTCTTTGGTACCCTTGTTTATCTATGTATCCTCTATATATTAATTGTGGTTCTCTTTTTACTTTTGGTACTATTCTTACTTTTATTCCTACTATTTTACTATTTATGCTTTGCTTTCCTGCTATATCTCCATCTGCTACATAGTTGCTTTCCCATCCATAATCACTTCTATTTACTATGTATTCTACTGAGTAATTATCTAGGTTTTTTAGCCTTATTCTTATTGCATACATATTTTTTCCATTTTGTTCATTTCCTGCTAATTCTCCATCTTTTACCCAGTCATTCCATACTCTTCCTCCATTTTTATCGTCTGTTAGTACTTGATACTCTATTGATGCATTCGATGGTTCATTTATTAAACTTATGTTTATAGCATTTAATCCACTTTGTTTTCTTATATCTCCCAGTTCTGTATCGTTTGAATACCATTTACTCATCCCATTATTGTTTACATAACCTTTGTATGTTACTCCGATTTCTGTATTGGCATCTATTTGCTCCTCAGTTTCTCTATTTTCCACTCCATATATAGTATGTGGCATAATTATTATTAATAAAACTATACTAATTATACCTATAATATAAAACTTTTTCATTACATTTTCTCCTTAATTTATCTAACTATATTATAAATTTTCTTTTTCTTTTTTGTCAATACATATTTTTTCCCATTTTATATCAATTTTAGCTATCTATCCCCTATAAACATCATATTAATATAATTTCACTTCAATTTCAAAATTTCTTCTAAAATATTAATAGAATTTATTTCATTTGTTGTAATTTCAATTATCTTGCTATTTATCATTTCAAATTTTTCACAAACTTGTAATAGATCCATATCTTTAAATGGATATTCTATTATTTCCCCTGTCATTTCATCTCTTATATAGCATGTTCCTTTTATATCTATAATTAACAATTGATTTTGTTTTGTTAATTCTTCTAGTTCCTTAGCATATTCATTATTTGATATTTCTACAATACGTAAATATCCCTCTTCATCTATTTTAAAATTATTAATATTACATTTTTTTAAAATTTCAATAAATTTTTCTCTAGAATCTTTAGAAATCCATATTCCTTTTTGTTGAAAATTATTTAAATTCACATTATTTGCCTCGTCTATTGTTGGTTTTGCATTTTTCAAAATTCCTGCTAATACTGTTTTAAACTGTATTTCCGGTTTTATTACTAACACTTCTCTTCCATCATATTCCTTAACAATACCATACCATTCTGTTTTTGCACTTGCTCCTGTTTCATTTTTTATTTTCTCAATTGTTTCTTTAGAGGTATTTATATTAATATAAGGTTTATTTTTTAGTTTATTAAAGTATTTTAATAGAATAAAGGATGTTAATAAAATTATGCAAATTA
>CAYTEX010000184.1:0-2646 GCA_964437015.1 uncultured Clostridium sp.
ATGGTATCATAGCTACTGAGCTTTTCTTTATTTCTTGTCCCAAAAATATTAGTAAAGCTGTTGCAAGGACAACTAATAGTAAAGTTAATGGATTAGTTAAATCAAATACAAACATTTGTTTTTCCCCCTATCTTTAGTTTTTTATCAAAAATATAATATCATTTTAAACTTTATTTTTCAAGTGTTTTTTATTACTTTTATATTACTTTTATGTTACAAATATATTACATTTTCAATTTATCTATTGTATCTCTTAAAATGTCAACACTTGTAGATAATTTCTCTTGGTCTTGTTCATTTAATGGAAGTTTTAAAATTTCTCTAACTCCCTTGCTTGTTACAACAGCAGGCACTCCTATATATATATCTTTTTCGTTATACTCCCCATTTAAATAAGTTGAAACTGTCAATAGGGTTTTTTCATCATTTAATATGGCCTTTACAAGCTTTGTTAAAGCCATGCCAATTCCATAATATGTTGCTTTTTTCTTTTCTATTATTTCATAAGCTGCATTTTTTACATCATCTCTAATTTTTTCTAGGTCTTTCATCGATTTATGGTTTTCTTTCATTATATCAGTAAGTTTTTTACATCCAATATAGCAATGTTCCCAAGGAACAAAAGAAGAGTCTCCATGTTCTCCCATTACATATGTATGAACATTATTTGGGTCAATTTTTAGTTTTTGTCCTACTAAATAGCGCAATCTTGCAGTATCTAACATAGTTCCAGATCCAATAACTTTGCTTGGTGGCATTTTAGATACTTTTTGAACCACATATGTAATTATATCTACAGGATTTGTTACTACAATAAATATACCTTTAAATCCTGATTTCATAACCTGTTCAACTATCGACTTTACAATTTTAGTATTTGTCTCTACAAGCTCTAATCTCGTTTGCCCAGGTTTTTGTGCAATTCCTGCTGTAATTACAACAATATCTGCGTCTTTACATTCGTTATATTCTCCATATTTAATTTCCATTTTAGAAGGACAATATGCTAATCCATGTGACAAATCTAAAGCTTCTCCTTCTGCTTTTTCTTTTAAAACATCTATTAGTACTAGCTCATTTACTCCTCCTTGATTAAACAAAGAATATGCAAAACTCATTCCTACAAATCCTGTTCCAACTAATACTACTTTTCTTTTATCCATTAAAAATTACTTCCTTTCTTTTTATATTCTACATCTTTTCTGGCATTTCTATTCCTAATAGATTTGCGCCTATTTTTAAAACCTTGCCAACAGCATATGTTAGATATACTCGTGCATTTTGAAGTTCTTTATCTTCACATATAATTTTATTTTCATTATAAAATACGCTATATTTTTTAGCTAAATCTATTAAATATCTAGCTAATACAGATGGTTCAGATTTTTCAATTACTTGGTTTAATATGTTTTTAAAATTATATAATAATTTTATTATTTCTTGTGAATATTCATCATTAATTTTTTCTGCATCTATCTCTTCATATTTTGGCAAATATCCTGCTTTTTCTAATAGACTTTTTGTTCTAACATAAGTATATTGTATATAAGGTCCTGTTTCTCCTTGAAAATCTAGCATATTTTCTATATCAAATATTTCATCTTTAATCCTATTCGAAGATAAGTCATTAAAAATAATTGCACCAATTCCAACTTTTCTAGAAATCTCTTCTTTATTTTCCAAATTAGGATTCTTATTTTCTATAACGTCTCTAGCTCTTTTCATTGCTTCATTTAATAAGTCTTCTAATCTAACTATATTACCTTCTCTAGTAGACATCTTTCCTGTTGGTAGTAGTACCATCCCAAATGGGACATGTTCGAGTCCATTTGTATATTTTTCATTAATACCTAATAATTTAGCAACTTCAAATACTTGTTTAAAGTGAAGATTTTGTTCATATGATGTAACATACAAGCATTTATCGAAATCATAAGTTCTTGCTCTATATAATATGGCTGCCAAGTCTCTAGAGGCATATGTTGATGACCCATTTGATTTTTCTATCATACAAGGTGGCATTTTCTTGCTTTCTAAATCAACAATTTTTGCTCCTTCAGATACCACTAATTCTCCTGATTTTTCCAATAATTGCATAATTTCAGGAACTTTAGGTGCAATAAACGCTTCTCCATCCCATGAATCAAATCTTCCGCCCAGTAAATCATATATTTTTTTGAATTCTTTCAAGCTCAGTTCTCTAAATTTTTTCCATAGCTCTACACAATAAGCATCTCCATCTTCAAGCTTTTTAAAATTATTTCTGCATTCTTCTAAAACTGTTTCATCTTCTTTACATAGATTATTTATTCTTACATATATTTCTACCATTTGGTTAATAGGATCTTTTTCTATATCATATTCATTTCCCCATCTTTTATATCCCTCAATCATTTTTCCAAATTGAGTTCCATAATCACCTAAATAGTTTAATCCTTTAACATTATATCCTAAATACTCATATATATTATATAATGCTCCTCCTATAACAGTAGAACGTAGGTGTCCAATATGAAATGGTTTAGCAATATTTGGATGAGAATAATCAATTACTATATTTTTTCCATTTGGAGCGTTAACTCTTTCGTAGTCTTTCTCTTCCATTTTCATTAATACTTGTTCAGTAATTATATTTTTATTAACATA
>CAYTEX010000185.1:0-2614 GCA_964437015.1 uncultured Clostridium sp.
TGCCCTTTTTCTATTATTTTGGTTTTATCTTTCTAACTTTTACTTTCAAATTAAACATCCTTCCTTCTAAAAAAATTTTTACCTATTATTTTTATACTATTACCATAAAAATGTCAAGTGTCAAATTGGGACCGGGTACTTTTTTACATGTTAATTTGGGACCGGGTACTTTTTTACATGTTAATTTAGGACCGGGTACTTTTTTGCAACTTTTTTCTACAAATTAATATAATATAATGGAGGAATATAAGATTATGAAGTGTTTAAATGACTTAAAAATGAATGAAAATGGATATATAAAAAAAGTAAATAGTAATATAAATTTTAAAAAACGCTTACTAGATTTAGGTTTTATAACTAATACACTTATAAAGCCAGTATTAATTAATCCTTCTGGAGATTCTAGAGCTTATAAAATTCGAGGCTGTTTAATTGCAATTAGAAATAAAGATGCAAAAAATATATATATAATATAATGTTAATTTGGGACCGGGTCCCAAATTAACATGTAAAAAAGTACCCGGTCCCAAATTAACACTGTGAAATAAGAAGTGTCCCACAATGAAAATTTTTGCAAACAAGGACCGTCCCCAAATGAAAAAATTAACATTTATATTTATTTTGAATATGAGAATATAACTTTATTTTTCAAGGAGGTTTTATGGGGCTTACATCTACTTCTACTGGTATTAAACTTTTAAATGAAGATTTTGAAATTTTAAAAAATAACTCTGATTATGTAGTTGCACTTGCTGGTAACCCAAATGTTGGAAAATCTACCGTTTTCAATGGGTTAACTGGTCTTAATCAACATACTGGAAATTGGCCACGGTAAAACTGTTAGTACTAGTTGCGGAATTTGTAATTATAAAAATAAAAAATTTCTTTTTGTTGATATTCCTCGGTACTTATTCTTTAGTTTCTAATTCTGAAGAAGAGGAAATTGCAAGAAATTACATATGCTTCGGCAATCCAACTGTCACTGTTGTTGTCGTTGATGCAACTAATTTGGAAAGATGTCTAAATCTTGTTTTTCAAATTAAAGAAATCACATCTAATATTATAGTTTGTGTAAATCTTCTTGATGAAGCTAAAAAGAAAGGTATAAAAATAGACTTAAATAAATTAGCAACAGAACTAAATGTTCCTGTTATTGGTACAATTGCCAAAAAGAGAAAAACCTTAGATATTCTTTTAGATTATATAATCAAATTTTCTGATAGTGAAAATATAACTACTTCCCAGGATTTTATTAATAAATTAATGAATAATCAACTACCTGATGACTTTATAATTGATATAGTTAATAAATCAGCTAAAGTATGTAGCCAAGTTTGTAAATATGAAAAGTCTAATTATAATAATTTTGAAAGAAAAATAGATAAGATTTTAACATCTAAAATAACAGGAATTCCAATTATGATTGCATTTTTAGGGATTATATTTTGGCTTACAATCATAGGTAGCAATTATCCTTCTAAAATTCTGTTTTCTTTTTTTGAAATAATACAACATAAATTATTAATATTTTTCGATTTTATTAACTCTCCCGAATGGCTAAAAAATATGCTTGTATTGGGCATTTTTCAAACAGTTACATGGATAATTTCAGTTATGCTGCCCCCTATGGCTATATTCTTTCCTCTTTTTACTTTTTTAGAAGACTTAGGTTTTCTTCCAAGACTTGCTTTTAATATGGATGGCTTTTTTA
The DNA here is from genome assembly GCA_964437015.1 of uncultured Clostridium sp. Lineage (GTDB taxonomy): Bacteria > Bacillota > Clostridia > TANB77 > CAG-508 > CAG-269. The sequence continues at coordinate 1,712 of CAYTEX010000185.1, forward strand.
GTAAAGCTTTAACCAATGGTAAACAAATGATTACAATGTGTATGGGATTTGGTTGTAATGCTGCTGGAGTTGTTGGTACCAGAATTATGGAAACATCTAACGAACGAATTATAGCTGCAGTTACTAATGCGTTTGTTCCATGCAACGGCAGATATCCTTTTTTAATTGCCATTGCAAGCATCTTTATAGCTAGCTCATTTTATGGCTTTCAAGCAAGTATAATTTCAACTTTTGCAGTAATCTTAACTGTATTGCTTGGAATTATATTAACTTTGTTTGTTTCAAGAGTTCTTTCTAAAACAATATTAAAAGGTGGTTCTTCATCTTTTTTACTTGAATTACCTTCATATAGAAAACCAGATTTACGGAAAAATTATAATTCGATCAATTCTAGATAGAACACTATTTGTTTTGCTAAGAGCTATTCAAGTGGCAATCCCTGCAGGTTTTGTGATTTGGCTTTTTGCTAATATTAATATAAATAGTTTTTCTATTCTAAGTATAATTGCTAACTTTCTTGAGCCTTTTGCTAGCATTATGGGATTAGATGGTGTTATTTTAGCTGCTTTTATTTTTGGAATGCCTGCAAACGAAATTGTTTTACCTATAATACTTATGTGTTATTTAGGAAGAACTTCTCTTGCTGATTTTTCTGATTATGCATCTATTCGACAGATTTTAATTCAAAACAACTGGACCCTGCTTACAGCTATAAATGTTATGATTTTTACGGTTTTACATTTTCCTTGTACTACAACTTTGCTTACTATAAAAAAAGAAACAGCCTCATGGAAATGGACTGCACTAAGTTTTATTTTGCCAACTATTTGTGGTATTATAATTTGCATTCTAACAAATTCTATATTTAAAATTCTAACTATATATACTATTTAGTATCAATTA
>CAYTEX010000186.1:0-2607 GCA_964437015.1 uncultured Clostridium sp.
CAGCTTTGATTTTTCCTATATAAACATCAACAATATAGCTAATTGCTTGTAATGTATAGTATGATATTCCAAGTGGTAGTAAAAATTTAAATACTGGTATATTTACTTTAAATAGATTATTAAACTCTCCAATTATAAAGCCTGAATATTTTAGTACTACAAGCATGCTAATGTTAACTAGAATTCCTATTGTTAGTACTATTTTTTTCTTTCTTTTTGCCTGATTTTTTAGTTTTTTCTTTTCATCTTTGTTTTCTATAGTTTTTACTTTTTCTGAAACTATATTTCCAATTTTATCTATTTTTAAAGCAGTTATATAAATACTTAAAGTAGATAGTATTATAAATATCGTATATTTTCCACTATTTAATGCAAAAAAAACATAGCTTGCTAATAGCAAAATTATCCATTTAAATTTTTTTGGCATAAGTTTATATGCTATTACAAGCACAAATAAAAATATTATAAATTCTATTGAATTAATTAACATATTGATTGCCCCTTTACTCTTCTTCTAATCTTGTTACCAATTCATAGATTTTTTTTGCAGAATTAAAGTTTTCTGGTATTAAATCTGCTGGAGAAATTTCTATATCAAATTCATCATTTAATTTTGCAACTAAAGTTACAATATCAAATGAATCTAAAATTTCTTCCTCTATTAAGTTTTCTTCTGTATTAAAGTCTACTCCAGGTTTTATTTGTTCTAAAATTTCAATAATATTATCCATTTCCTTTTCTCCTTTTTTTATTTTTTTAATCAAATCAAAAACGAGTATTTGCTTTTGATTATTCTATGTTGAAAAAGAATTAAATTTTTACAAGGCAAAATCTTACGCAAAAAGCGGAGTGTACGTGTTGTACATTGCTGAGGCTGTTCGAACATTAGTGAGTTACAGCGTCAGTATGCATTGTGCTGAGCATTTTTAAGTAAGATTTTAACACAGTAAAAATTGTAATTATTTTTCAACCTTTTAGTGCTTTTCTATCTATTTTACCATTGGCATTATACGGCATAACATCTAATTTAATGAACTCATTAGGTCTCATATATGGTAAAAGAATTTTTTCTGTTTCTTTTGCCAATTCATCTTTATCAATCGTACCTTGATAGTACAAAACTATTTTTTGATTAATATCATCATAAATAGCACAGCAAAGAGTCACACCCTTTACTCCATAAATATTTCTTTCAATTTCTCCAAGTTCTATTCTATATCCCATATGCTTAATTTGATAATCTTTTCTTGAAATATAAATTAGATTTCCTGTTTTATCATATTTTACAATGTCTCCTGTTTTATAAACAATTTCAGGATAATCTTTATTAATTGGATTTTGAATAAATACCTGTCTTGTCTTTTCTTGATTTTTATAATATCCTGAAGCTAAAAACGATCCTCTTGCAAGTAATTCTCCCAACTCTGATTCTTCATTTTCTTTATATTTTATTTCTTGTCCATTTTCATCTACAACAATCAAACCACAATTATTACAATGTTTTCCAATTGGTACAGCATCAGTATCTTCTAATTTTTTATCTAAAATGTAGTATGAACATATATCTGTTGTCTCTGTAGGTCCAAAAAGATTTGCAAACATTGCATTAGGAAGAGCTTCAACCCACATATTAAGTTGTTTTGTAGGCATTACTTCTCCTGCAAATAAAACCTTTTTTAGATATGGTAATTTAACATCTTTTAATGCTCCTAAATTAGCAACAATACACAAAGCTGATGGTACCCAATAGATAGTGTTTATTTTGTTTTCGTTTAAGAATTTTATTAAATTAACAGGGAACGAAAAATTAACTTTAGGAATTATATACATTGTAGCACCTGTGAGCATTGTAGTAAATACATCTGTTATTGACATACTAAAATAAAATGGTGTTTGACTTCCCCATACTGTATTTTCATCTATATTAAATGCTTCTTTCACCCATTTTATATAAGATAACACTGCTTTGTTACTTACAACTACACCTTTTGGAATTCCCGTAGAACCTGATGTATACAAAATATACATTATATCTGTATCTATTTTATTATTATTGATTTTTTCAAGTTTATTATTATCTATTTCTGTTTGAGTCATTTCTTCATAAATAAATACATTTTCTATACTTAACTCTAAAGCTTCTAATTTTTTTTGATTTTTTTTGTCTGTTATTATGATATTGGCATCCAAATTTTCAATTATTGACTCTATTCTATTTTTTGGAGATTTTACATCTAATATTGTATAAAAATTTCCACTATATAAAGTACCCATCATTGCTTCTAAGCAGTTCACTGTTTTATCTATAAATATCAAAACAGGTTTATTGGTTATATTGGTTTTATTATAGATAAATGTTCCTATTGCTTTGGCATTATTAGCAAATTCTTTATATGTAACTCTTCTCTTACTATCTATAAAAATTTCTTTTTCTGGTAATTCGCGGGATTTTTTTTCTATGATATCGATTATACTCTTATCCAATTTTTTACCCTCTCTTATGATAAATTTATATAACAAATTTTATACAACAATTTTACTATATTTACAAGAAAAAAGCAAGTATTTCTACTTGCTTTTGATATACTATATATTATTATTCAGCAG
>CAYTEX010000187.1:0-2592 GCA_964437015.1 uncultured Clostridium sp.
AATTTTCTAGAAGTTCTAACTCAATTACTTTCAATTCGCATTTCTCGTAAATTAATATATTTTATCCAAAACTAATATGTTAGTAAACTACAATTTGAAATTTCTCTATGTTAAAACTAATCTAATAGTATATAATAAATATATAAAACTTAAAGCTATTCCTTTTTTGCGTTCTATAACATATTTTTTCTCGAGCTTTTGTATTATAATTATTTCTACAATAACAACAGCTAAAAATAATAGAGATATGTTAAATCCATTATCATAATTTATTGGGCTAATAATACCTCCTATTCCTGGAAGTAGGCAAATATTAAAAATATTTGAACCAATTACATTTCCTAATGCTAAATCACTCTTTTTATTTTTAGATGCAACAAATGATGTTATAATTTCTGGCAAACTTGTACCTATTGCAATTATTGTTATTCCTACAACAGATTCACTTATATTTAATCTTGTTGCAATTTTAGTTGCTCCATCTACAACAAAATCTGCACCATATTTCAAAAAAACCGCACCAATTAATAAACTAAAAAAAATTCTTCTAATTGTTAATTTTTCATTATCTTCTTCACCTTGATTTGAATCTATTTTATTTAAATTTTCAGTTTTCCCTTCATAAAATGTATAGATAATATATCCTATTGTAAAAAGGATCAAACCAACTGCCTCAACCTTTGTGATTTGGCTTTTTCCACCAAAATTGCAAAAAATACTTAGTAATATTATACTTATAATTAAAAGTGGAAAATGTATTTTAATTATTCTTTTATCAATTTTTACAGGCTTACAAATTGAAGCAATACCTACAACTAATAAAATATTACAAATTGAACTTCCTACTCCATTTCCTATTACTATATCAGGCTTTCCCATCATAGCAGATTTTATAGTTATAAGTATTTCTGGCAAGCTTGTTCCTATTCCCACTATAAGTATTCCAATAACCATTTCTGAAATATGCATTTTTTTTGCTAAATCAGTTGAACCCTTTACAATAAAATCTGCACCTTTAATTAACAAAATAAACCCTATTATTAATAAAAAAATCATATAACCATGTTCCTTCCATAGTTATATGATTTGTATTTTTTTTGTTAATATTCAAATTCTTTTTTATAATATTTTTTTAGTACTTTAACTCTTTTATTCTTTTTATTGCCTCTATTGAATTTTCTTTAGTACCAAATGCTGTTAGTCTAAGAAAACCTTCTCCGCATGAACCAAATCCACTTCCTAGTGTTCCTACAACATTAGCTTTTTCTAAAAGTTCATCAAAGAAATCCCAAGATGACATATTATTTGGTGTTTTAAGCCATACATAAGGTGAGTTAATTCCTCCATATACTGTAAATCCTGCTTCTATAAGCCCTTCTTTAATAATTTTAGCATTTTCTAAATAATCTTTTATATTGGCTTTAATTTGTTTTTTTCCTTCTTCTGAATATACTGCTTCTGCTGCTCTTTGTATAACATAAGCAGTTCCATTAAATTTAGTAGTAGTTCTTCTATTCCATAATTTATTTATTTCGACCGTATCTCCAGATTGTGTATACCCTTTGACACTTTTTGGTATAACAACATATCCACATCTTAAACCTGTAAATCCAGCTGTTTTTGAATAACTTTTAAATTCTATTGCTACATCTTTTGCTCCTTCTATTTCATATATACTATGAGGAATATCTTCTTCTGTAATAAAAGCTTCATATGCAGCATCATATAGTATAATTGCCTTGTTTTCTATAGCATAATCAACAAATTTTTTTAGATCCATTTTTGAAATTGCCATACCTGTTGGATTATTTGGAAAACATAAATATATAATATCTACTTTTTCTTTAGGTAGTTCTGGTACAAAGCTGTTTTTTTCTAATACTGGCAAATATACTATATTTTCTTTTTTGCCAGACATTATATTAGTATCCACATATACAGGATATACTGGATCTGTAATTGCAACTTTATTATTTTCTCCAAATATATCTACAATATTTCCACAGTCACACTTTGCTCCATCTGATACAAATATTTCATCTAATTCAATTCCTAAATCTTTATATTCATTTTCTATAATTGCTTTTCTTAAAAATTCATATCCTTGTTCTGGTCCATATCCTCTAAATCCTTCTATAGTGCCCATTTCTTCTACAGCTTTATGCATAGCTTCTATAACAGCTGGAACAATGGGTTTTGTTACATCTCCTATTCCTAATTTTATTATTTTCTTTTCAGGATTATTTTTTTGAAATTCAGCAACCTTTTTTGCAATTGTTGAAAATAAATAGCTATCCTCTAATTTTAAAAAATTTTCATTAATTTTTGCCATTTTAATTTTACTCCTTTTATATTTTAAATTTTAACAACGCAAGACGAAGTTTTTCATTTGGTTTAAAGTAATTGGCCCTCATATACAGTTGTAGCAGGTCCAGTCATATACACATGGTTATCTTCTTTATTCCATTCTATTTCTAAGTCTCCACCCAGCAACTTAACCGTAACTTTTCTCTGTGTATAATTATTTAAAATTGCAGCTACAGTTACTCCACAGGCACCAGTACCACAAGCTAATGTTTCACCTGCCCCTCT
>CAYTEX010000188.1:0-2580 GCA_964437015.1 uncultured Clostridium sp.
TAAATTTTGGCAAGGCAAAATCTTACGCAAAAAGCGGAGTGTACGAGTGGTACATTGCTGAGACTGTTAGAACGTTAGTGAGTTACAGCCTCAGTATGCCTTGTGCTGAGCATTTTTAAGTAAGTTTTTAACACAGTCAAAATTGTAATTATTTTTCAAACTCAACGTTTGAAGTCATTTGATGTATCATACCCATCCGCCTTCAACATACTATCAAAAACCTTCATTTCTACATCTGTATCTACTATATCAGATTGATATAGATTAGCTAATTGATTATTGAAAGCATCATTTATCTTTTCCATCATATTTTTTGTTTGCATCATAAATTTTTTGCTATCTTCTGAATTTAGCCTTTGATTTTCTATTTCATCATATCTATTTAAAATATTTAGTGTAACAGGTAAATAGTACTCAAAAAAATTATTCATTTTATTATATTTTTTAGGATTTTTTTCAATTGTATCTATTATTTTACCAATAGTTTCACTTACATCTCTTATATTTTGCCTTAAAGGAGCATCTTCGATTTTATTTACCATAGCAAGAATTTGTCTATTTTTATTTCTTGCTTCTTTTAAAGTATCTGCTAGACTTAGTTTAACTTCTTGTTTTTCTTTTTTAAAAAATACTAGTTCTCCTGCTCCAAATGCTGCAGCCCCTATTGCAAGTGAAGGTAAAACTCCAACAGACAGTCCTAAATATGGGATTGCAAAAAATGCACCACCGCAATATTGCTGATATAATAGATGAATTTTTCATTTGCAATTTCCTTTCCATTTTTTATAATATATGATTAGTTATATCCTCTAACTTCTTTAAACGCCTCAACCAAGTTATTCTTTCCGTCAAACACTTTTGCATTTGTTAAATTTGCAATTTCTTGTAGCTGACTTCTATCAGCTTCTCCAAACATTATTGAGTAAATTGGAATATTTGAGTTTATTTTTCTGTAGTAATTATATAAATCCATATAAGTTCCAACATTTGCCTTACCATCTGTCATAAGGATTACAGATGTATTATATATATTGTTGTCTTCATCTTTTAGAACTTCTAATGCTTTAATTGATGCTGCATATAATGCTGTTGATCCAGATACTCTTTCATTGTTTATACTAGCGAGTAAATCTAAAGTTTTGCTTCCATCTGTAGTTGACCATACAGTTTTAACTCCACTTGAAAAAGGTACTACATCAATTTTATCTTTGTAAGAAAATTGAATATAGTCTGATGCAGCTTTTTCGGTTAAAATGTACTCCATAGCACTTTGTAGCTCTTCTATTCCATTTCCTACCATACTTCCTGAATAATCCAAACAAAATACAACATGTACTGGTTTTCTAAGTTCTGTTTGATATAAATTTAATGCCTCTTTTATAACTTCTGTACTTGGGTATTTTGTTGGTGATATATACTTAGTTGTATCTATACCCCAATCTGGGTTAAATATATTTTTATCTACATTTGAATTCGTACCACCATACCATGTTCTTTTTCCTTGTTCTTGTAATAATTTTTGTCCCTCATCACTTAAAAGATATTTTTGAATATTATCAAAAATTTCTTTTTTGCTATCATTTTTATTATTTATATATGCAAAAGGTGCATCTGAAATTGATACTCCATCTATAGGATAAACTGCGTAAAGTGGCTCTTTACCTTTAGCTACTAGCTGTTTGTTTATATTTATTATAGAAGACTCGTAGCAAACCACTGCTTCATAATCTCCATTTAAAAATAGTTCTTCTAAAAAGTCTTCACTTCCAGATGATCTCTCTAATCCTGTAAATAGCGTTTTTATTTTTTCTCTTAGTTCTTCATCTTTTAAATTTTCAGAAGTTAAAACTTCAGGATTTCCTGCAAGTGTTGAAACTAGCCCTAAATATGCTGACGCTCCACTATTGGTTGTAGTTGGATTTGACATACTAAATTTTAATTTTTTATCTGAAATTGCATTTAATATATCTTTTGTATAAATTTCTTTTCCAACTAGTACTAGTTCTTCTGCTTTTGATTTTTTTATTCCAAAAATTACTGGATTTATACTTGTACATTTTGAATTTGATAAACTTACTGAACTATTTAGCATATATCCCCATATTGAATTAGAAAGCCACACTGCATCATAATTTGAGCTATTATTATTCAGAGTGTTCATAATTTCAAGTGTTCCTTGATATTCAAAATTCACATTATATCCTTGTGCACTTGCATATTTTCCAATAACATCTTGTAAGGCTTTGTTTTCTTGACTTGCTAGAATATAAAAAGTTTTGTTCGAACTTCTTTTTTGAGCACCTGTTGTAGTTTGTATATTCGTCTCTTGCAATGCTAGAATTATCATAACTCCAAAAATTAGAAACGTTAAAAAAATTGCAACAGGTAATGAATTTTTCTTTTTCATTTTGTTTAACTTCTCCCCTCTTTTGTTTTTTACTATTCATATTTTACTATATAAGAAATAAAAAAGCAAGAAAAAAATAAAAGCTCTTAAACACATGTTACTCGATAATAATTTTAATATTTTAAAAGCTTAAATATATTATTTTTCAATCACTTGGTGTCGAAATCTTTATG
>CAYTEX010000189.1:0-2577 GCA_964437015.1 uncultured Clostridium sp.
ACCGGCGACAAGTTCCGGCTCTTCGAAAATTTATAAAATGATATGCTGACGCGGACAAAATTTACAAATTGCAATTATTTAATTTTCTGGTATTGAAACATAGTCTAATGGATTAACTGGACTACCATTTATTCTTACCTCAAAATGTGCATGTGGTCCTGTTGAATATCCAGTTGAACCAACTTTAAGTACTACATCTCCAGCATTTACTACTTGTCCTACAGTTGCTACTATTTCTGATCCATGTGCATATAGTGTTTGTACTCCTCCACCATGGTCTATAATTACCATATTTCCATAAGCTGAATTATATTCTGCCTTTACTACAACTCCATTTGCTATTGCAGTAAAATCTGTTCCTAAAGATGCACTAATATCTACTCCTGTATGAAGTTTATACACCCCTGTTATTGGATGTACTCTCATTCCATAATTTGATGTAATTGTATAATGTCCTTCTATTGGCCATTTCATAGGCCCACCTGAATAGTCTTCTCCAAAATTGATAACTTTTGCTAAGCTTCTAATCTCTGCTTCTATTAAATTTATTTGAGCATAGTATTCATCTATTTTAGCCTGTAATTCTTGCTCTTCTTGGCTTAATTTTTCTAAATAATTTTTTCTTAGTAGTTTTGTATTTGATAAAGCAATTTCTGTTTTAGCTAAATTTCTTTTTTGACTTTCTAAATTTTTTTTCTGTTCATCAATTTTATTTTTATTTTGTTCTATTTCATTTTTTTTGCTTTCAACAAATTCCAGTAATTCGATGTCATAAGACGTCATTTCTGAAACGATATAATATGTTGCAAAAAAATCTGATATACTTTTTGCACTTAGTACTATTTCTAAATAATTAGTTTCCCCTGCCTCATATATTGCAACTAATCTAGAGTCCAAAAGAGCTTTTTGTTTTGTATATATGTCTGTAGCATTATTTAATTCTTCTTCAACTTTTGAAATCTCTGTTTCTGTTTTGGAAATTTCGTCATTTAGTTTATTTATTGATTCCTCATTTGTTTGAATGTTTTCATCTAATTTTTGAATTTGTTTTAAATTTTCTGTTAAGTCTTCATTTACACTATTTAATTCTTCATTTGTTTGATTCATTTGCTCTTGAATAGTATTTTTTTGATTTTGCAATTCATTTAAATCTGCTGCAAATAAAGGGCTAGCAATGCAAATTAGAAGTATAGTTATTATAAAAGTTTTAATTGTTTTTCGCATTACTCAACCTCCTTTTTTTATATTTATTGATTATTAAACTTTTAAATATTTTCTCATAGATAGGCTACTTCCTATTATCCCTATCCCCATTCCTAAAACTAAATAAACAATTAATATAAAGTTAAACATTTCATTAAATTCTAGTAATTTTAATCCTAAATTAGCCAAAAAGTTTACAAATGTAACATTTCTACTTACAACCATATATAGTCCAGAAATTATTACTAGAGAAATTACACCTGATAGAAGTCCAATAATAATTCCTTCTACAATAAATGGCCATCTTATAAAACTGTTTGTTGCTCCAACATATTTCATTATTGAAATTTCTTTTCTTCTAGCATATACTGTAAGTTTTATTGTATTTGAGATTATAAATATACTTACTGCTATCAATGCAATAATTATTACATAACTTCCTATTTTTATTCCGTCTTGCAACTTTTATAAGAACCTCTATTACATCATCTGTATTTGTAACCTTAACCACATTTTCAATTTGAGATAGTTTTTCCTTTACTTCTGATGTTTTAGTAATATCTGTTAAAGTTATCTTATAAGATGGTTTAAATATACTTACATCATAGCCTTCTAACAAATCTGATCTCTCTTGAAATATTCTTTCTTTAACAGATTGTAATGCCTGTTCTTGTGATACAAATTCAATTGTGTTTACTTCTTCTATTTCATTTATTTGTCTTTGAACTTCTTCTATTTCTTCTTCTGTAGCATCTTTTTTTACAAATGCTTGTATTCCTTGTTGTGATTCAACTAATTTTATAAAATGATTAAAATTTCCAACTATTATAAAACATAGTCCAAAAAATATCATTATTAAACACATTGTTCCAAATGATGTAAATGCCTGCTTTTTGTTTTTAAATATGTTTGAAAATCCTTCTCCTACTAAATATGTAAATACATTATATTTCATCATAACCACCTTTTTTATCATCTCTAATTATGTCGCCTTTTTCTATATGTATAACCCTTTTCTTCATTTTATCAACTATATCTTTAGCATGAGTTGCAACAACTACAGTTGTTCCCCTCATATTTATGTCATTTAATAAGTTCATTATATCCCAAGCAGTATCAGGGTCTAAGTTCCCAGTTGGCTCATCTGCTATAAGCATTGATGGATTATTTACCATTGCTCTTGCTAATGCAACTCTTTGTTGTTCTCCTCCAGAAAGCTCATTTGGGTACATTTTTGCTTTTTCACTTAATCCTACAAGAGAAAGTACCATAGGAACTTGTCTACGAATATGGCGCCCAGTTGCACGAACAATATACATTGCATATGCTACATTGTCATATACTGTTTTATCTGGAAGTAATCTAAAGTCTTGG
>CAYTEX010000190.1:0-2570 GCA_964437015.1 uncultured Clostridium sp.
AATATACAGGTAATTATTTATGGCAAATTTATTATTCTAAAACATCTGAAAAATATTTTATGATTGTTCCAACAGAAGACTCTGATTATTCAACCTTTTTCTATCTATTAAAAAAGAAAATTGAAAATAAACCAAATGAAAAAATTTTTGTGCCAATCAGTCTAGTTGATTATGATGGAAAAATATTGCCAAAAGACGAGATAAAAGATATAGAAAACTATTTATGGCTGTTTACTAAGGATTATCCTCTAATTTATGAGATGTGGAATAAAAAAGACGAAGAAAGCTTAAATATTATTGGAGAGACAGAAATATATGATAATATAAAAACTTTATATAAAATACAGCTTTCAACTCCAAAAGAAGCAATAAAATTTTATAAGTTTTTAAAGGCATTATTTATTCTACAAACTGAAATTCCGCATTATTATAAATTTGATACAAATATTGATAAACATGTTGGACTAGAATTTTATTTTGAAAATACAAAGATTGAATATGAAATTTTACCAGAATTTATTTATGAGCAATATTTAAAATCTATAAGCTTGAAAAATAAGGCGCAATCAGATTTCGAAGAATTGAATAATAAAATAATAAAATTACAAATTGAAAGTGAAGAACTTACGAGAGAATATAATCAAAAAGAAAAACAAATAACAACATATTTGGAATGCAAAAAAACCTTTTTTGGAAAGGTAAAATACTTTTTTAAGTTTGGAAAAAAATCAAAATCTAAAGAAAAAGACATATTATCTGAAAATACTGATATTTCAACAAAGAAAAAAAGACCTAGTAAAAAAGAAAAGTTTAAACTTGAAGAAAAAAATTATACTTTATTTGAATTAGAAGAAAGCTTTAAAGAATTAGAAGAACAAGAAGACAAAAATAAAAACTTAGTTATGGATATTAATGCATTAAAATTAAAGAATAAAAACTTAAAAAAGAAAATAGAAAATGCAACAAACTACATAGAGGAGATAAATAAACATAAAAAAAGTTTTTTTGAATTTTGGAGATATTATAATATAGATGCGGTTGCTACATTAAGTGAAGGTGAAGAAGAAGAGATAAATGTTAAGAAAATAGAAAAAATATTTAATTTTGAAAATGATTTTGAAGATTTTGGAAATGAAGCAGACAAGCTACAAAGAAATAAATTTACAGATGATGAATTAGATAGTGCTTTTATTGCAAGTACTAGCCTTATTTCTTTGCTAAATAATATGAACCTAAAAATAGCTGAAAATAAAGAAATTTCAGAAGAACTAAAAGAATTAAAAGCAGCAAAAGAAAAACATGATGAAATAAATATTGAAGACGAAGATTTAATATTTTTGGAAAAATCAAACAAACAAGTAATAAAGAAAGAACTCTTGGAAATAAAGTTCATAGAGAATTGCCTAGAGATAAGTATGATATTCTAGAGATTAAAAAGGGACTAAAAGGAATAGAACTTAAAAGAAACCTTGAAAAAATTCTTAAAAACTTGAAGTCGGCATTGAAAAAAAATGAGCTAAAGGAAGATATGTATGTATATAAAGCAGTTTCTGAAAAAATAGAATTAGACACAATGCAAACTGTAAGCTTAGATGGCAAAGACGAAATAGAAAAATTTATAAAAGAACAAAATGAAATTAATAAAATATATTTATACAAAATAAAACTACCTAAAGGAACAAATTATATAGCTTATACAAATATTATATTTTTTGATAATAAAAACATGACACTACCAATTGGAATGAATTTATCTAATCAAATTTTAATTGATTTATCTGATTTAGATTTAAAAGAAGTAAACAAGAAGAAATTAAGCAAAATCGAATTTGAAGATGAAGATGATGATTTTTCAAAAATTATAATAAAAGATATTTTAGTTAAAGAATTAGAAACAGAAAAATAAAATGGGGACGGAGTAACAAATGCTAGATGATAGAAAAAAGAAAGTATTACAAGCAATAGTAGAAGAATATATTAATACAGCTGAACCAGTTAGTTCAAATGCATTGATTTCGAAATACGATTTAAACTATAGTAGTGCAACAATTAGAAATGAAATGGCAGATTTGGAAAAAAAAGGGCTATTAGATAAAATGCACACATCTAGCGGAAGAGTACCATCAGCTAAAGGATATCGTTATTATGTGGATGAACTTTTAAAAGATGATAATATCAGTATAGAAGAAGTTAAATATATAAGCAATAAATTAGAAACTAAAGTTAATGAAATAGAAGAATTAACAAAAATTACAGCAAATACAATTTCAGAAATAACACATTATACAACAGTAACAATAGGACCAAAAGCAGAAGAGCAAATTATACAAGAAATTAAATTTGTTTTGCTTGGAAATAGAATGATTTTAGCGGTTATAATGACTGATACTGGAATGGTAAAAGAGACAATAATTAAATTTGATGAAGATATTAACGAAAAGCAAGTTGAAACATTAAATTATATGTTCAATAACAAACTAAAGGGACAACAAATAGAGAAAATAGATAAGCCACTTGAAGAATATCTTTATCAAGAAATGTCTGATATGGTAAAGGTTATAAAACCAATT
>CAYTEX010000191.1:0-2554 GCA_964437015.1 uncultured Clostridium sp.
TTTAGCAGCAAGTTTTGGTGCAGTTTTATTAGCAAATGGAGAAAAAGGAAAAAGATTTGCAATGCCTAATGCAGAGATCTTAATTCATCAACCTTTAATCGCAGGTGGAGGAATTCAAGGTCAAACAACAGATATAAAAATTCATGCAGAGCAAATGATAAAGACAAGAGAAAGACTAACAAAAATTTTAGCTGACAGAACTGGAAAACCACTTGAACAAGTTATGCAAGACACAGAGCGTGATAATTATATGACAGCAGAAGAAGCATTAGAGTATGGGCTTATTGATGAAATATTATATAAAAGAAAATAAAGCAGTTGAAAAATAAAGGAGAATCAAATGGCAAAAAATAATAATGACGTAATAAAAAACGTATATTGTTCATTTTGTGGGAAAACACAAGCAAGTGTACGCAAAATAGTAGCAGGCCCTGGAGTTTATATATGTGATGAATGTATAAGCTTATGTAATGCTGTATTAGAAGAAGAAGGTATTCTTGAGGAAGAAGAAAGATATACTTTAACAGATGAAAACAATATACCAAATCCAAAACAGATTAAAGAATTTTTGGATGATTATGTTATAGGTCAAGAAAAAGCAAAAAAGGTTTTAGCTGTGGCGGTGTATAATCATTATAAAAGAATAAACTATGAAGAAAAAAATAAAGAAAAGAAGAATGAGGTAGAAATCAAAAAAAGTAACATTTTACTTTTAGGACCTACTGGATGCGGAAAAACACTTTTAGCTAGCACACTTGCTAGAATGCTAAATGTACCATTTGCTATTGCAGATGCTACAACACTTACAGAGGCTGGATACGTAGGAGAAGATGTCGAAAATATTCTTTTAAAACTTATTCAAGCTGCAGATGGAGATGTAAAAAAAGCAGAACGAGGAATAGTTTATATAGACGAGATAGATAAAATAACTAGAAAATCTGAAAATATGTCAATTACAAGAGATGTTAGTGGTGAAGGTGTTCAACAGGCATTATTAAAAATAATAGAAGGAACAGTTGCATCTGTTCCACCTCAGGGAGGAAGAAAACATCCTCATCAAGAATTAATACAAATAGATACTTCAAATATTTTATTTATTTGTGGTGGTGCGTTTGAAGGATTGGAAAATATTATAAAAGATAGAACTGGTAAAAAAACAATAGGATTTGGAACATCTCTTCAATCTAATAAAGAAATAGATAAATACAAAATTTTCGAAGAATTATTACCTCAAGACTTATTAAAATATGGTTTGATTCCAGAATTTATTGGAAGGTTACCAATAATTACAACATTAAGAGATCTAGATAAAGAAGCATTAAAGAAAATTTTGGTTGAACCAAAAAATGCACTTGTAAAACAATATAAAAAGTTATTTGAAATTGATGGAGTAGAATTAGAAAT
Organism: uncultured Clostridium sp.; assembly: GCA_964437015.1. GTDB lineage: Bacteria > Bacillota > Clostridia > TANB77 > CAG-508 > CAG-269. The sequence goes on from CAYTEX010000191.1 coordinate 1,405, forward strand.
AAAAGAAGATGCGATAGAAGCTATTGTTGAAAAAGCATTACAACTAAAAACGGGTGCAAGAGGACTACGTTCAATAATAGAAGATATAATGACAGACATAATGTACGAAATCCCATCAAATGATAAAATAGAAAAATGTATTATAACAAAGGCTGTAGTTGAAGGAAAAGAAAAACCTGAAGCTATAGTAAACCAAGAAAAAGCAAGCGCATAAAGCTTGCTTTTTCGTTGACAACATGAAATCAATGTGATATATGTATGATAGATGAATTAAATTCTGCAATTAAAAAGAATAAAAAATAGGAGGTAGGATTATTATGCATATAATTAATTTTGATATTGAAGAGGAAGGTTCAGAAAGATTAACTCAAGAAGTAATACTTGCAAACGCAACATTTGATATGAAAGAAGTATTATCGGATCGAACTTCGTGGAGATGTTCTGCAGTATCGATTTTAACACAATTACAAACCGTTAATTGTGCATTTATTTATGATGCATATATGAATTTACATCATGCTGCTATCACAGATTTAATGCTGAAAAAAATATATCCAACATATAAAGGAAATGTTGATCAAGAAATATATATAAGAGAGAAAAATAATAATATTTTTATTTTAACAATCGATGATTCTTTAGTAATTCCAGATGTAACAAGTAATACTACATTAACATATAGTCAATTTAAAAGTTTATCTAAATTATTAAGTGATGTAAAATATTCTGAATATTGTACGAAAATTGATTCTAAAACAGGAAAAGTACATTTCGACAAAATAATGTGGGGAAATAGGCCATACAATATTGATCAAATTGATGATTTGCTAAATTCTTTGAAGGAAAAAATATATGACAAAAGACCTGTAAATCAATATAGATTTAATTATGATTTTTCAAAATGTAAAACCGAAGCAAATTTTAAAGCACAGGCGAGAGAATACGCCCAAAAACATTTTGAAAGCAATAATCTTTTATATGATACTACAGAAGTTGATAGACGATAGTTTACAAGACATATATTAAAATATCTGAAAAATTCTTGACAATAATAAAAATATATAGTATAATAGTTTTCTGTAATCCGCTTAGTCAAGGTACATAAATGTTACAAATATGTAACTACCTGAATTTAAGGATTAGCGAGTAT
>CAYTEX010000192.1:0-2548 GCA_964437015.1 uncultured Clostridium sp.
ATTCGCTAACATCTTTTGCAAATTCATCATCTAGTTTAGGAAGTTCTTTTTTCTTTAATTCATTTAGTTTTACTTTAAATGTTGCAGGTTTTCCTGCTAGATTTTTTGAGAAGTATTCTTTTGGGAATGTTACGTTTATTTCTTTCTCTTCTCCGATTTTCATTCCTACAACTTGGTCTTCAAAACCTTCTATAAATGAATGACTTCCAAGTACTAAATTATAATTTTCTCCTTTTCCTCCGTCAAATGCTACTCCATCAACAAATCCTTCAAAATCTATTATTGCAGTATCATCATTTTGAGCAGGTCTGTCATCTATTGTTATAAGTCTTGAGTTTTTGTCTTGCATATCTTTTAATTCGTTTTCTATGTCTTGGTCTTTAACATTATACTCTATTTTTTCAATTTCTATACCTTTATATTTTTTTAGTTTTGCTTCAGGCTTTGTTTGAACAATAGCAGTAAAAACTAAGTCTTGTCCTTTTTCCATAGTAACAACATCTATTTGTGGTTTAGACACTGCATCTATTTTATTTTCGTTAAGAGCTTTTTCATACTCAGCTGGTACTACCTCATTAAAGGCATCTTCATAGAATATTTCTTTTCCATAATATTTTTCAACGATATTTTGTGGTGCCTTTCCTTTTCTAAATCCTGGTATATTAAAGTATTTAGCGCTTTGAAAATATACTTTTTTTATAGCATTATCAAATTTTTCTGCTTCAATTGTAATTTCTAGCTTTACCTCATTTGCATTTTTTGTTTTTTCTACTTTACAGTTCATTTAAATCTTCCTTTCATTTATGTTTAAATTATCACGCATCTTTTATGTTGTACGCCGTAACATTATATCACAAATTTATAAAAAAGCAATAAAAATTTAACATTTTTTTAAAAATGTCTTGTAATTTCTTTTATTTTGTGTTAAACTAGAAAAAGTTGCTTATTTAAGAATAACAATATTTATGTTAGTATATGGATTTAAACTATATAAACATTAATTTTAAGGAGGTGCAAAAGATGGCAGTTTGCGCAATTTGCGGTAAAAAACCTATTTCTGGAAATAAAATAAGTATAGCACGTTCTCATGTTAGTAGAAGAGCTCCTCGTACTTGGAAACCAAATTTAAGAAGTGTTAAAGCTGAAATTGATGGAGAAGTTAAAAGAGTACATGTTTGTGCTAAATGTTTAAGAAATGGAAATGTTAAAAGAGTATCATAAAAAAATAACCTAATTACTTAGGTTATTTTTTTATTGTTTACAATTTAAAATAATTTGATAAAAATCAGCCAAACTTCATACTATTCTAATCCAAAATCAGGTAAGCCATCACTACCAATACCCCATAATCCAACATTAGTTCCATAAGTTTCCCTACCATAATCATTCATTAAATCGCAAAAAGATTGAATGTCCATAATTTCATTCATTTCAGATTCTGTTTTTTCAGTTGCACCATTTGGTAAAGCTTCAGATGAAGTGTTTTTCAAATAAAAATTTGTATTATCTACGCTTCCTGAACCTATTATATATCCTATAGAATCTTCTCTTAATCCATTTATTAATCCTGTATTATAACAATTTTTTATGGTTCCTCCTGTTGCTGAAATCCCACCGACAGGCATAGAATTTAAAACTGTTACATTTCCACTATTATAACAATGATCAGTTCTTCCATTTCCACTTGCAACTATTCCTCCTGCAGGAGTATTTGTAGATGATACTTGATTAAAATTATAACAATTTAATATTGATTTAGGACATGAGCCTATGATTCCTCCAGCTGGTCCTAATGATGATATTACACCACTATTATAGCAATTTACTAGATCTATTCCATATTTTCCATATCCAATAATCCCTCCAGCTGGAATAGTACCATTTTCTGAAGTAATATTTCCTTTATTGTAGCAATCAGAAATAATTCCTGGTCCAAATCCAACGATACCACCAATATGATTTCCATTGCCTGTTCCTATATTTATGATATTTGCTTTATTGTAGCATTTGTAAATTGAACAGCTATTTTGTGCTTGCCCTACTAGTCCACCACCTGGTCCATAATCAACTGTAACTGTTCCTGATTTATTACTACAAAAATCCAATGTTGCGGTACCCTCACATTGACCTACTAATCCACCAGAAGGTGTTCCAGAAACGTTTCCTAAAAATGAGCTATATCCAATAGTTAAATCTGAACTGCAATAACCTACCAATCCACCTGTTGGAGTCGCAGATGATGTAATATTTCCAACAACATTACATCCCTCTATTTGAAGTTGATTTGAATAAGAGGCACCTACTATGGCTCCCGCTGGATATCCTCCTTTAATATCACAAGATATTATTGATAATCTTTCAACCATTACATTTGAATTAAATTTTCCAAATAATCCACTAAATCCATTAGTATTTATATATAAATTACTTAAAGAATTGTAATTCCCATTAAAATTCCCTTTAAACGTCCTATCAGTTCCAATAGGAACAAATCCATTTCCACTTTTATTTGTCACATATTCTTTTATCGTAGTTTCTGATGAGTTAT
>CAYTEX010000193.1:0-2495 GCA_964437015.1 uncultured Clostridium sp.
TCTAATTTATCACAATGATATGCAAAAATTGCTTCCTCTGTTTTTCTTTCATTATATTCGTCCAATATATTTAATATTTCTTGTTTCCCAATAAAATCTTCTAAAATAAATTCTGTAGCTTTCCTACCATTTATTAATTTATCTTCACGAGTTGTTTCTAAAAAAGTCAAATCACCTATCTCAATTTCTTCTAATTCATGAATTGCAAGCATATATATAACTTTGTTTAAATCTAATTTGTAATTGAATTGATAATAAATTGAAATTGCTAACATTTGAACACCATAAATGTGTTCTGCTACACTTTCTATTCTTTCTCTATTTACATTCCATGTTAATGGACCTTTTCTAATTAAATCCTTTAATTTATTACATAAAACATAAAATTTGATTGCATTTTTTATGTTATCATTCATTTTATTCACACTTTCTTATACATTTTATATTTCTTTAAATATTATACATTATAATAAAAGATATTTCAATATTACGAATTTCTTAACAGCGTAAAATATCGTAAAATAGATATTCTAACGCATGAGAACTTTGATTTTATGCAATGTCCTATCATTTTATCCTTCAAAAAACGAGCGACTACTTTTATTTTGTGCAATGTTATATATAAGAAATCAGAGCTGTTAAAGTATGTTCTTCTAGTCTCCCTCTTTGAACTTTCAAAAAAATTTTAGTTCTATAGTTTTTGCATTTTATAAATTTTTAAATTATTTTATTAAATAAATTAAAAATTTTGTTTTTATATTAAATTTTTTCATAATATCAAAATATTGCGATTATTTTATTTTAGATTTTTTAGATTATTATTTATTGCAGTTATCACTTCAGTATGAACTATCAAATTACTTATTACAGCGCCATTAATACTACAATCATATCGCTGTTCATTTCCAAATAAATCAGTTACTTTACCACCTGCTTCTTCTACGATAACTTTCGCTGCAGCTATGTCGCAATTTTTATGCTTTGTTCCTGGAAATATTGCTAGATTAAAATCACCATTTGCAACACACATACAAGCCCTAATTACACTTCCTATTCCAACAAAATATGTTTTTTTACCTAATTCTTTAATCGTATCATATAAATTATATTCTGCTTCTGGCCACATATCCATATTTGATACACTCTTCATATCATCAAGTTCTATATTGTTAACAGATATTTTTTTATCATTTCGATAAGCTCCACAACCTTTTACTGCAGAGTATAAATTATTTGTAAAAGGATCAAAGACAACCCCCACAGTTGAAACACCATTTATTACTAATGCCAAAGAAAAAACCGCAACAGGAATATGCCTTGCATACATAGATGTACCATCTACTGGATCACATACCCAAACATATTCACTTTTACCGAATTGTTCTTCCTCACCATCTACTGAATGTGTTGGATATTTTTCTTTTACTTTCTTTATAAGTAAACTATTAATTTCTGTATCTGCTTTTGTAACTATTGTTTGATCATATTTATAACTAGCGCCATTATCTTCACAAAAATATTTCTTCATTATTTTTCCTGCTTCAGATGCTATTTCTTTTGCAAAAATTAAAAATTCATTATCCATAATATCACCCTCCATAAAGTATTATATCACATTTATTCAATTCTTTTTGTACGAAATATTACAATATTACGAATTTTTCCTTATTATATAAAAAAAGCCTGATAATTACAACTAACTATCAGTCTATAAAAAACGAGCGACTACTTTGATTTTGTGCAATGCTATATATTTTTTTTTATACTACTTTTGATCTATATCCCTATACCTCTTCTTTATTATTTGATTCTTATAGAAATCCATTTTTACTAATAAAAAATTAGCAATTTTAAAAATTATATTTTTTTATTTTTTAAAAATTGCTAGTTTTGCTATATTCCCTATCTATAATAATTATGTTTATAACCTTAAATAATGTGAGCATTTATTTTTATATAATGTTTTTTCTTATATATTTAAATAACTCTTTATATTCATCTTCATGTATTAATAACCCCTCTGTTCTTTTTTCTACCATTTTTTCTAATTTTTCATAGAAAACATATTTTACTTCTGAAACTTCATTATCCTCAAATACATAGTCTTCTATTTTATTGTTGCATTTTAATAAATAAACATATTGAAATTCCTTATTTTTAGGATTTTTTGTACATTTAATTGTTGCAATAAATTGCAAGTCATTTTTTTTAGCATTAACTCCTAATTCTTCTTTTAATTCTCTTATTGCACCATCTAATACATTTTCTCCTGCTCTTATGTGTCCTGCACCTGAAATATCCCAGCAATTAGGATGCGTTTTTTTATTTGCACTTCTTTTTTGTAATAATAATTCTTTATTATCATTTATAATCCATATATGTGCTGTTCTATGAAAATCACCTTCTTCGTGTGCTTGTGTTTTCTCTTTCGAATTTTTAAGAGGATTATTATTTTCATCATATAAATCTATATATTCCAAAATATCACCTTATTT
>CAYTEX010000194.1:0-2479 GCA_964437015.1 uncultured Clostridium sp.
TTTTCTTTATTTCCCTTACTATTTCTGGTCCTTCTGAATAGAATAATTCCATTCCTATTTTTAAGTAAAGTTTTTCATCTTTAAAATTATTTAAAAAGTTTAAAGTTTCTTCTTTGTTTTTAAAATCACATGCAATTATTACTGCTTTTCCCATTGCTATCCCCCTTCTTTTAATGTGCTTTTCCTATAATATCTGTTAATTTTTCTATTTTGTATTTTTCCATTACTATTGGTAACTCTTCAACAATTTCTTTACATACATAAGGATTAACTAAATTTGCTGCGCCTATTTCAACTGCTGTTGCTCCTGCTAACATCATTTCTATTACATCTTCTGTCTTTTCTATTCCTCCTACTCCAATTATTGGAATATTTACTGCTTCATAAACTTGATATACCATTCTTAAAGCTACTGGGAATATTGCAGGTCCAGAAAAACCACCCATTTTATTTGCTATAACAGGCTTTCCTGTTTTTAAATTAATTCTCATTCCAAGTAAAGTATTTATTAGAACAATACCATCTGCCCCACCTTGTTCACAAGCTTTAGCAATCTCTGCTATATTTGTTACATTAGGTGTAAGTTTAACATATAACGGTTTAGTTGTAACTTTTTTTACTGCTTCTGTAACTTCTTTAGCTGCTTCTGGAGATGTTCCAAATGCCATTCCTCCATGATTTACATTTGGACAACTTATGTTTAATTCTATTATTTCTATTTGTTCTTCTTTATCTATTTTTTCACAATTGTGTACATATTCTTCTATAGAAAATCCACTTATATTTGCTATTAAAGGCTTTTTAAAAACTTTTCTTATCTTTGGTAATTCCTCAGAAATTACTTTATCTATTCCTGGATTTTGAAGTCCTATAGAGTTTATTAATCCTCTTTCACATTCTGCAATACGAGGTAATTTGTTTCCATATCTTTCATCTTTTGTTGTTCCTTTTAAAGATATTGAACCTAAACAATTTATATCGTAAAAATCAGCAAATTCATAACCAAACCCAAATGTTCCACTGGCAGGAATAATAGGATTGTCAAGTTTTACTCCACTTAAAGTAACAGATAAATCTTTTACCATATTATTTCCTCCTTTCTAAATACCGGTCCTTCTTTGCAAACTCTTTTTGTACCATTTTTTGTTTGTATAGAACATCCCATACATGCTCCAAATCCGCATCCCATTCTTTCTTCGAAGCTTAGCTGACCATCTGTTTTTACTTCTTCATGTACTGCCTTTAGCATTGGCATAGGTCCACATGCATAATAATATGTATACTCTTCTAAGTCTTTTACTATATCTGTAACAAATCCTTTTGTACCATAGCTTCCGTCTACTGTAGAAATATATATTTCTGCGCCCAAATTTTTAAATTCGTCTTCATAAAATACATCTTCTTTAGAATTAAAACCTAATACTACAATTGGACTTTTTCCTTCTTTAATTAGCTCTTTACACAAATTGTACATAGGAGGCGTTCCTACGCCTCCTCCAATTAAAAGAGGTCTTTGTCCACTTAGATTCTTATTAAATCCATTTCCAAGTCCTGTAAGTATATCTAGCTTTTCGCCACTACTCATTTTAGACATTTTTTCTGTCCCTTTTCCAACTACTTTATAAATTACAGTTATTGTATTCTCATCATAATCTGAAATTGAAATTGGCCTTCTTAAATAACATCCATCTAATTTTATATTTATAAATTGACCTGGTAGTTTTATGTATTTTGTATCTCCTTTTAGTTTCATTTTATAAACATCTTTAGCCAATAATTTATTTTCTAGAATTTCATATATGTCATTTTTGTACATAAATATCTCTCTCCTTAAATTATATTGAATATTTTAAACACTATTATATATCTTTATATACTTCTTTTCCTCCACATATTGTTAATTTACACTTTCCATATACATTGTTTCCATCAAATGGTGTTGCTTTTCCCATTGACACAAAAGTGCTTGAATCTATATTATAGTTTTCATTTAAGTCATAAACTGTTAAATCTGCAGTTTCTCCAACTTTTATTTCTGTTCCTATTCCAAATACCTTTCTTGCATTTGTGTTCATTAAATTGACTAACTCTTCTAAAGTAATTATATTTTTCATAACTAAATTTGTATATAAAACAGGGAATGCAACTTCTAGTCCAACTACTCCCATTGCGCTTCCTTGAAGTCCTTTTGATTTTTCTTCAGCTGAGTGTGGTGCATGGTCAGTTATTATTAAATCTATTGTTCCATCTTTTATTCCCCTAATTAATTCTTCTTGGTCTTCTTTAGATCTTATAGGCGGATTCATTTTAAATCTTCCATGTTCTTGCAAGTCCATATCTGTTAGTGTTAAATAGTGTGGCCCAGTTTCACATGTAATGTTTACGCCTTCTTTTTTTGCTTGTCTTATAGCTTGTACACTTTCTTTTGTTGAAACATGGCAAACATGATAATGGCATCCTGTTTTTCTTGAAAGTTCAA
>CAYTEX010000195.1:0-2457 GCA_964437015.1 uncultured Clostridium sp.
TGGTATTACTATAATTGCTACATCAAATTCGCTTCCGTTGTGCTTTATGAATAGTAATTGCATAACTATGCTCTATTTGGTCTAGATCTTGAAATTGATACCAAGCTATTTTTTCATCATCAAATTTTATTTCGACATTTTTTTCCTTTTCATCTATATCTGTAATTGTGCCAAACTCACCATTAAATACGCCTGTACCTGTTTCTTTTGTTAAATGTCTTTCCCAATAAATGTCATAATTATTTTTAATTTGCATTATTCTGTCTCCGACTCTATAAGTACCTGTTTTACTGTTCTTTTCTTTTTTACCATTAATTTCAGGATTCAAGATGTTTTGTAATGCTTTGTTTAATTCTTTTGTTCCCAATAAACCTTTTTTAGTTGGAGTAAGAATTTGGATATTTTCAAAAAAATCATAGTCTCCAAAATTCTTTAATCTACCTGTACATAATGAAATTACTTGTTCCAAAATTTTATCCTGATTTATCTCATTTATAAAAAAGAAATCTTCTTTAGAGTCTTCAGCACATTCACTTTTAGATATAAACCCTTCGCCTTCATTTACTCTGTGAGCATTTACAATAATTTTACTTTTTGCAGCTTGTCTAAAAATTTTATCTAAATGGATAGTTGTAATCTTTTCAGACTCAATTATATCTTTTAAGACATTTCCAGGTCCAACTGATGAAAGCTGGTCACTATCTCCCACTAGAATTAACTTCGTTCCTAAATACACTGACTGTAATAAATAATTCATTAAAAACATATCTACCATAGACATTTCATCAACAATTACAATATCTCCATCAATTGGAGTGCCTTGATAATCTTGATATTGTTTATATAATCCATCTTCATTTATTTTTCCAATTTCCAAAAGTCTATGCAATGTACTTGCCTCATATCCTGTCATTTCAGTCATTCTTTTTGCAGCACGTCCGGTTGGTGCAGCAAGCATTATTTTATTATTCTTCTTTTGATAAATTTCTATAATCGATTTAATAATAGTTGTTTTTCCAGTTCCTGGTCCACCTGTAATAATTGTAACATTGTTGTCATTTACAGCTTTAATGGCTTCTTTTTGTTTATCTGAAAGCTGAATGATGTTATTTTTTTCAACTTTTTCAATCTCATCTTCAATTCCTTTAACATATTTTGAATTTTCATATTGTTCCAATTTAATCAATCTATTACATATTGCATTTTCAGTATTATAAAAACTCTCTAAATAAATCCATTCATCTTCATCATCACGTTCTTCTATAACAATTTCGCCTTTAGCTTTAAGATTTATAATGTTTTCCTCAATTTCATTTAAAGAAACATCCAAAAGATTTTGGGTATATTCTTCCAAATTTTGTAAAAGAACACATGAATGACCATTATACGTTGTTTGAATTAAGCTATACTTAATTCCACTTTGAATCCTTTTTAAAGAAGTTTCATCTGTTCCAAGCTCTAATGCCATTTTATCAATTTGCCTAAAATCAACACCTCTAACCAAATCAATCAAAACATATGGATTCTCTTTAATTTGATTAATAGCGTTAGTTCCAAGTTTATCGTAAATCCTTTTAGCATTTTCAACGCCAATACTAAATTTTTCTAAAAATCCAACAATTTGCCAAACTTCCCAACTTTCAATAAAGCTTTCAGAAATATCAATTGCCTTATCTATACTAATTCCTTTTATTTTAGAAAGTTTTTCAGGAGCATATTTAATAGTGTCAATGGTATCTTCGCCAAATTCTTTTACTATTTTTTTTGCAGTAGCAGGTCCAACACCTTTAATAGTTCCATTCCCCAAATACCTTTCTAATGCATCTAAAGTTTGCGGCATAACTTTTTCAAAACTTTCAACTTTAAACTGTTCGCCATATTCTTTATGCTCAACAAATTTTCCAATAATTCTTAAATTATCCCCTTCCACGACAAAAGGAAGATATCCAACAATAGTTTTGACATCTTCTAATTCATCTATATACATTTCTGCAATAGTATAGCTATTCAATTCATTTTGATAAATAATTCCTAATATTTCACCTGAATATTCCAACTAATCTCTCCTTTTCAATTTGGGACCGGGTACTTTTTTACGCGTTAATTTGGGACCGGGTACTTTTTTTACATAGCTATCAATATATCATAAAATCAATTATTTGACAATATGTTTTAAATTTGGACCGGGTCTTTTTTTTCAAGTGCAATTTGGGACCGGGTACTTTTTTGAAAAAAGCAAAAAAATTAACTCCACATTTTTTTCACCAAGTGTCGGTTTACCCTTATTATACGTGCAATTTGAGTAACATTGGTTCCTTGTATTTCTTTTAATATTTTGATTTTATCGTGATTTTTTTCATCTTTGAAATAATTAATAAGTTCATCTACGGAACTAAACTTCATTTTATCTAATATTATTCTTGCTACGGTATCATCATTTAATTTTCTTATCATCTC
>CAYTEX010000196.1:0-2451 GCA_964437015.1 uncultured Clostridium sp.
ATTATATACAGGTTTAAACTTTGAAGATGTAACATCAGGTGAATGCCAACTACACTCAAGAAACCTTATACCATCATCTTATTCTGGAGAATGGATATGCCCTACTTGTGGCACAAAACTTTATGATAGTGGGTTATATTGTGCATCTGAAAAAGCTGTTGCTTATTATATGGATCCTAGAAACTTTTTGGATGAAAACAATATATTCCAATTTGAAAAATTAAACATGTATGAAAGCAGTATACACACTATAGATGGAATAAGAAATAAAGTAAATGGAACATTTTTAAATGACTATGCCAATGATATTAATACCGCATGTAGAAATAAAAACGTAAATCCATATTATATAGTTGCTAGATTATTACAAGAACAGGGAAGAAATGGAACTAAAATAGGAAAAGGTATGGATGGAGGAAATGGTAAAACATATTATAATCCATTTAACATAGGAGCCTCAGGAAATGGATATACTCAGATATATAACAATGCTTTAAAAACAGCTAAATCATACGGTTGGGATACCATGGAAAAGGCTTTAGAAGGTGGAATAGACTTCTGCAAAAAGAATTGGCTAGAAAACTATCAAAATACATTATATCAAAATAAATTTGATATAGATACAAGAAATGGAACTTCTCTATACAATCACCAATATATGCAAAACTTATTAGGAGCATATAGTGAGGCAAAAACTTTAAAAAGCATGTATAGTCAAACTAACTGTTTAGATGGGAATTTTACATTTATTATTCCGTTATATGAAAACATGTCTGCAAGTGCATCACCAGTGCCAACCAATAATTCAGAATCATATTCTTTAAATGTCAGAGTTAACGCAAATGGTGGTTTGAAACTAAGAAGTGAAGCAAATACAAATTCAGACACTATAGAAGTTATTCCAAATGGAACAGTACTTTTATCTGTTCAGAGAGGAATTAATGATAACTGGAATAAAGTAATTACAACAGATGGAAAAATAGGATTTATGTCTGGCAATTATTTACAAATAATTGATACAATTAAAAACTGTAATTATACAGCTTGTGTAAAAACCAATGATGGATCTGGATGCAAAGTTAGAATTGGACCAAGTATTAATTTAGATAGACTTACAACTCTTTCAGAAGGAACTGCTGTGAATGTAGTAGAAAAGGGAACATTTAATAATATTAATGGATATGACTGGTGTAGGATAATTACACATGATGGAAGACAAGGATATATGCCATTAAAATATTTAAATTAACTCAAGATTGGTTGAAAAGTAAAAATAATTGTTTTTCAACCAATATATTTTATATAAAAGTTTGAAAAGAAAGGATTTGTTAGAATAAAATTTAACATAAACAAAACAAAATGAATAGAATTTTTAAATTATGTAATTTTATAGTGATTATTTTTATAGTGATTTTTATGAACAATATTGTATATGGCAGTTTTGCTGATTATACAGATGAAGATGCTGAAAGAGATGCTCAAAAAATGATAGAAGAGCATAATCATAACTTTGATAGCAAAAAATCAGAAAATAACTACTTGTCAAAATTAAGTGTAACAGGAGGAATCTTATCTCCAAATTTTGACAGACAGACTTTAGATTATTCTTTAAAAATAGAAAACAATATTAACGAAATTGATATAGTTGCTGTAGCAGACGATAAACAAGCTAAAGTTAATGGAAGTGGAAAAATAGATATATCAAATACTTCTGAATGTAAAGTAGAAGTTATAGCTGACTCTGGGACAGTAAGAACATATAATATAAAAATTATAAAAGATGGAGAAGCTAATCAAAATATATCAATAGAAGATGCAAATGAAAGTGAAGACAACGAGGCTGAATTTATAGAAAAAACTGTTGGAAAAATGCAACATATTGAATCAAATAATGATAAAACAGAAAATAAACATTTATTAAAAATCATTTTGATTACTGTTTTTATAATATTATGTATAGTAATCACAATAATATTTAACAGATCTAATAAGAAGTCAAAACATTAAAATTCATAATGTTATAAAAATAAAAAAATTGTAAAAAAAAGAAGGAAAAAAATTTTTTTTGAAGAATAATATAGTAGTGCATAAAAAATTATGTACATATAACTTAAAGAAAGAGGTGCTTAAAATGCAAATTACAGATGTACGTTTAAGAAAGGTAAATTCAGAAAACAGAATGAAAGCTGTTGCTTCTGTAACATTCGATAATGAATTCGTAATTCACGATATCAAAGTTATCGAAAGCCAAAATGGATTGTTCATTGCTATGCCTAGCAAAAAAACTCCAACAGGAGAATTCAAGGATATAGCTCATCCAATTAACCCTGAAACAAGGGAAAAAATTCAAAATGCTATATTAGAAGCTTATAACGCTCCAGAAGCAGAAGAACCAGCTGCTGAATAATAATATATAGTATATCAAAAGCAAGTAGAAATACTTGCTTTTTT
>CAYTEX010000197.1:0-2406 GCA_964437015.1 uncultured Clostridium sp.
GGATGTGTGGAAAGAAAATGAACCCATCCCAGAAGAAAAGCGTAAACTTTTTAAAGTTACAGATAAATTTTCATATTTTCTTATAAAACAGGGGATGACAAGTTTTTATCTATCACAGTATCATGCACTCAATGCATTACCTGAAGAGCTTAGACAATATGATATTTCAAACTTTTATAAAGATGAAAATTTATCAAAATTTTGTATGGATTCAATATATAAAACATCTATTAGCGGAAGTAAAGATGTGTACTATGTTCACTATCGATTACAGAATAGTAATAATTCTGCTGAAAGTAAAACAGCACTTGTTAAAATAGATAAAAAGAATTTATCATTTGGAATATATCCATATGAATACCTAAAAACTATTAATTATGCAGATTTAAAAGAAGGAGATATTATATCAACAGAGTTAATAAGTATAAAGGATATTGAACGTACAGAATTAAATCACTATAATGTAAGCAATATATCAAAAGATGATGAAACTACCTTATATGAATTAATTGAAAGATTTCAATTTGATGTACAATTCGATAATGAGTATTTATATAGCAGAATAGATAGTGTATATAAAACGACAAGGTTTAATAATAATTATGAAAATTTTGTATCATTTATAAACAGTAAAAAGGATGAATATATAAATGACAAGCTAAATGCTTATCAGGTGTATGATTTAAAAAGCTACACCCAATATATAGCACAATGTAAAAATAACAATATATTTATTTTTAATATTACTAATTTAATGAATTATGCTGTTCAATTTGATATGTATACAACAGTAACTCCTATATATTACAAGATATATAGCTCAAATTTTCCAAAAGTACAAGGAAAATACTGTATAGACAGAATTAGAAAAGCTATTAATGATAAAAATTACGAATTTGTATATGCAAAGTTGGATAATGCACAAAAAGCAAACTTCAATAGTTTTGATGATTTTGTTAGTTTTATAAAAAAATCATTCTATGATCAAAATACATTTGAAATTGAAAAAATAGAGAAAAAAACAGAAGCAATTTATGTTTATACTGTAAAAGTAACAAATACAGAAGGTAAGAGAATTTCAAACAATACATATAATATGACGATAACATTAAAAGAAAATGCAGATTTTACAATTATTATAGCAAAATAAAAAAAGGAAAATGCGATATATGAGAAAAAGATGGAGAAACTTAAATATAATATTAATAATTTTTTTTCTAAGTATGTTAATTGTAAATAATATAAGTTATGGAGATCGTCACGGAGATGGAGCGGTTCCTGTTCCGCAAGAAGGAGAGATTGTAACAATTCCTAAAGATTTTGAACAAGTTATGGGAACATGTGAAACAATAGATAGAAGCTGGTTAAGTGGAACAAGGCAAGAAGAAATATATAATCTGTGGCACTCACAAGGAGAAAATTATGATTCAGATACTCACTGGGCATATGTTACAGTAGCAAACCAAAAGAGGTATTTGGTTGCATTATCACAGTACTTTGGAATGGCAGGAGCATATGTAGATATATACTTAGAAAATGGACAAGTATTACCTTGTATTATGGGTGATGAAAAAAGACTTCATGAACCAGATAAAGAGGATAATACAGAGGAAGGAGCCTTTTGGTTTAATGGAGTATCATATGGGCACTGTTATATAAAAAATGAAAAACCTGCTTGTAACGTTGTTGAAGCAATGTTTGCTCCCGCAGGTACACCATATAATTCTATGTATGATTTTTTAAATACTTTGTATCCAGTCAAACAAATT
Source organism: uncultured Clostridium sp. (assembly GCA_964437015.1). Classification (GTDB taxonomy): domain Bacteria; phylum Bacillota; class Clostridia; order TANB77; family CAG-508; genus CAG-269. The sequence continues at coordinate 1,770 of CAYTEX010000197.1, forward strand.
GTGTATGGAGGAACTTATATCGATAATCCTGAAGGGCCAAAAGGTTTAAATGGGCCATATACTACTAATTCTTCTAGAAGTGGTGGAGGGAATGATAATTCACTTGGTAAATTATTTGGGCAGTTTGTGCGAAAATTCTGGATTACTATTGCGACATTCTGTGATAGTATTAATACAGGTTCAGAAGTGGAGAGTGTAATGATTGCATTATTCAGTTAGGAGGATATTGTGGAAAAAAAAGTTTTGAAGATATCAGTAATTGCATCAATAATAGTTTTATTAATAATACTAGTTATACTACTATTAATTATAACAAATGTAAATAAAGAAAAAAACAATACAATAGAACCTAAAATAGTAAGTAATGAAGAAGAAAAAACAAAGAAAATTTATGATAAATCTGTTTATACTGAAAAAAACGGTGTCTTCTATACATCAAGTGGAGAACCTGCTGAGGGAATTGACTTTCAGTACAATGACATACCGGATGAAGTATTAAAATATATTTTAAGCCATAGAATGCATATCGTTTTTATCAATACTTTCTGATTACTATCACATAATTTGATGGCAATAAAATTTTTGATTCTTTTGATATCATTGACGTACTTCCATTGCTTATCGATAAGATAGCTTT
>CAYTEX010000198.1:0-2401 GCA_964437015.1 uncultured Clostridium sp.
AATACAAAAAATCTTGTATTCATAACAAATACAAGATTTTTTATCCAATTATAAAACTTTGCAATCTTATTCTTGATGTGTCTGAGTGTTTTCAGTTACTACACCTTGAGTATTTTCAGTTGATCCACCTTCTTGTACTGGTTGAGTATTTTCGGTTGTTTCATTTTCCGGAGTTGTTTGTGTAATTTCAGGTGTTACGTTTTCTTGTGTTGTTTGTGTATTTTCAGTTGTTTCGTTTTCTTGAGGTGTCTGGGTATTTTCAGTTGTTTTAACTACTTCTGAATTATTTTTATTTTCAGAGTTTCCTTTATCATCTCTATTAATCCATACAATTCCTATAATTAAAAGTATTAATATTACAACCATTCCTAAAATTTTTAATAATTCAATTTTTGTATCTTTATCCATTTTTAATACATTCCTTCCATTCCTGCACCCATTCCTACATCATTGTGTCCGCATTCACATTTCTTTTCTGGGGCATCTGTTACTAAACTTTCTGTTGTTAAAACCATAGAAGCTATTGATGCAGCATTTTGTAATGCACTTCTTGTTACTTTTGTAGGATCAACTATTCCAACTTTTTTCATATCTACATAAACTTCTTGTTTTGCATCAAATCCAAATCCTTTATCTGCCTTTTTTACATTTTCTAGTATAACAGCTGGCTCTAATCCTGCATTTTTAGCAATTTGTTTTAGAGGTTCCTCTAAAGCTTTTAATACTATTCCTGCACCTAACTTTTCTCCTTCTGGCAAAGTAGTTGCTATTTTTTCTACTTTAGGTATAACATTAATTAAAGCTGTTCCTCCACCTGCAACAATTCCTTCTTCAACTGCTGCTCTTGTAGCTGAAAGTGCATCTTCTATTCTAAGTTTCTTTTCTTTCATTTCCACTTCTGTTGCTGCACCTACTCCAATTACTGCAACTCCACCTGCTATTTTAGCTAATCTTTCTTGTAGATTTTCTTTGTCAAATTCGCTCTTAGTTTCTTCTATTTGAGCTTTTATTTGATTTACTCTTTCTTTAATTTGAGCTTTATCTCCTAAACCATCAACTATTATTGTATTTTCTTTTTGAACTTTAACTTGTTTTGCTCTACCAAGTTGTTCTATAGTTGTATCTTTAAGTTCTAATGCAAGTTCAGATGTAATAACTTCTCCACCTGTTAATGTCGCAATATCTTGTAGCATTGCTTTTCTCTTATCTCCAAATCCTGGTGCTTTAACAGCTACAACATTTAGTACACCTCTTAGTTTGTTAAGTACAAGCGTAGATAATGCTTCCTGCTCTAAATCATCACATATAATTAAAAGCTTTCCTGATTGTTGCATTAAGTTTTCTAGTAATGGTAATATTTCTTGAATATTACTTATTTTTTTATCTGTAATTAAAATATATGGATTATCTAAAATTGCTTCCATTTTTTCTGTATCTGTTACCATATATGGAGAAACATAACCTTTATCAAATTGCATACCCTCTACAACATTTAACTCTGTATTTGATGTTTTTGATTCTTCTATTGTTATTACTCCATCTTTAGATACTTTTTCCATTGCATTTGCAATTAAATTTCCGATTTCTTCATTATTTGCTGAAATGCTTGCAACTCTTGCAATTCCATCTTTTCCTTCTACTTCTGAGCTAATTTCTTTTAGTCCTTTAACTGCAACTTCTACTGCTTTATCAATTCCTCTTTTTACAGCCATAGGATCTGCTCCAGCTGCAACATTTTTAACTCCTTCTTTTATCATACTCTGAGCCAAAACTGTTGCTGTTGTTGTTCCATCTCCTGCAACATCATTTGTTTTTGTAGAAACTTCTTTAACTAAACGTGCCCCCATGTTTTCGAACTTATCTTCAAGTTCAATTTCTTTTGCTATAGTTACACCATCATTTGTAATTAATGGAGCTCCATAGCTTTTATCTAATACTACATTTCTACCTTTTGGTCCAAGTGTTACTTTAACAGTGTCTGCTAATTTATTAACACCTTCTAATAAACTTTTTCTGGCTTCTTCGCCATATATTATCATCTTTGCCATTTTTAAATCCTCCTTATACAAACAAATGAAAAACTTCGTCTTGCTGTGTTAAAATTATATAAAAACGCAGTCACGTACATAACGTACGCTCCTTTGCCTTTTTATATAATTTTGCCTTGCAATACTCGTTTTTGATTTGTTTAATCAATTATTGTTTTATCTTTTTTCTTTAGTTGGAAAATAATTGTTATTTAACACAGCTAAATGGCAATTATTTTTCAACTATCGCTAAAATGTCATCTTGATTTACTATTTTATATTCTACACCTTCGTATTTAACCTCTGTTCCAGAATATTTACTAACAATTACATTGTCTCCTTTTTTTACAGACATTTCTTCTAATTTACCATCA
>CAYTEX010000199.1:0-2400 GCA_964437015.1 uncultured Clostridium sp.
TCTAACCAATTGGCTATCTTTTTAAAATGCTTACTGTTTCTCATCCATTCTAAAATTTTATTGATTAATAATAAAATAAACGGAACAGGAAGAATATTTCCAACTATGCATATTATATAGCTTTTTAATGGGGTCAAACCTAATAGAGCAGCAGCAATTAATCCTCCTCTTAACTCTAGTATTGGAAATAAAGAAATTATAAATACCAAGATTTCCTTTCCAAATTTTATAGCAGTTAATCCTCCAAATGTTGCAATAATGCTATCAACAATTTTTTCACTCATCTTTAATTTCCTTTCATTTTATGCTTTTCATATTTTACATTAAAAACTAAAAAAAAACAACTTTTTTTTATAATTACTTGTTTTTAATAAAATATAATGGTATAATTTTTAGGTATTATTTTTACAAAGGAGTATTTACAATGAAAAAAGTATTTAACGAAAAATTATTTACTGCCATTATTATTGCATCGCTTTTTGCTTTTCCAATTTTTCAAACAATTGGTATATTTTTTAAAATTGATTTTTTTCTTCAAGAAGAATTTCTTAGTCTACAATGTGCCTTATGTACATTTTTCACAATAATATATCTTGTATTTTTTTATAAAAAAAATACTGAAAAAAAAATAGTATTAAGTGATATTTTTATACTAACATCTATAATATTTTGTATAATTTCCATAATTTTTTCAAAATGTATAAAAATCTCTTTAACTGGATTTAAAAACTATTCTGAAACACCTTTACAGGTATTAGGATATTTTGGTCTTTTTTTTGTATGCTCAAACATTACAGAAACAAAAAATAAAAAAAGTATTTTGTATTCTCTATTGTTTCTTGGAATAATTGAGGCAATTGTTGCTTTTCTGCAAAATTTCAGTTTATGGCCTGTAACCTCTTATTGTGATCCGGAATGGCATACAAAAGATCACTTGGCCTTTGGCTTTACACAACATTGTAATTTCTTTGCTCCAATAGGGATAGTTTTTACATCATTATATGCGACTAAATTTATATATTCAAAAACAACTAAAGAAAAATATTTTTGCTTACTTTTTTCAATTGTGTGCTGTTTAAGTATTCTTTTTACATATACAAGAATAGGTTGGGTTGGAATAATATCTATATTATTAGGAATTATGTTTTTAGAAGTGTCCTTATATACCTGTAAAAAAGATAAAGCTACTTTAAAAAAACACATAAAAAGGTATTTAGTTATATTGTTTAGTTTTACAATTTGTGTAATTGTTGTGGGATCAATTTCAGGTCAGTTACAACGTGATATTGAAGAATCTAAAAAAGAACTATATTTTGATAATTTTAATAGCTTTGGAACAAATAGAGGCAAAATTTGGATGGCAGGTCTTGGCGCTCTAAAAAAATTCCCTTTTACAGGTGTAGGCTTCGATATATATAGTTTTTCTTTTTCTATAAACCCTCAATATGGATTTTCTACGCAAAATAAGGGTCACAATGAATATATACATACTCTTGTTACACAAGGAATTTTTTCAGGAATAAATTATTTAGCTTTTGTATTTTATTGTTGTCATTTTTCTTATAAAAAAATAATAAAAGGATCAGATGAATATTCTAAATCAGATACAACTAAATTTTTCTGGATTGCAGTTTTTGCTTATTTTGTACAAGCCTTATTTAATAGTAGTGTTACAAATGTTGCAGTATATAAATGGATACTTATGGGATTACTTCTTACAAGACAAGAACAAAAAAATTTAATTCCAGTGTTTAAAAAAATAATTAAAATATGTAATACCCCTGTAGTTTTTTCTAAAGATAAAAAATAACTTGATTTTATAAAAGCCCTTTGATTAGCATTGACTAATTCACTGGGCTTTTTTTATATTAAATTATTTTATTAAACAATAAAATAATGATGCAATCGAAAGCAACATCCATATAGCAAAAAATGCTGTAAATCCAACAAGTAATATTGAAATTATTCCAGTTGCAATAAGTGTTGCTGATAGCAGTCCTGTTCCTAAAATTATTGTTCCTATTGTTGAAATTAATAAACATAAATTATTATTTCTTACACATCTTTCTAATTCATTGCATTTTCCAGCTATACTATTTGTAGTTAGCACTCTTGCTTGAATGAATAAAGAAATACCTGCTAAAAATAAAGAAATTACAGCTAAAACTGCAACATCCACTATTGCTCCACTTGTGAATAATATTCCTACTATAACTCCTATAATAATGGCTATTATTATAGATACAGCGCAAAATCCTTTATCAACTTTTGGGCAATTATATCCTTCCATATTTTCACCACCTATAATATATTAAGGCAATTATTGCCTTAATATATTATATTTTTTTTAGATAAAATTGCTACTATCAGTTTATCCATAATATGCTTTTGCTAGCTTAT
>CAYTEX010000200.1:0-2360 GCA_964437015.1 uncultured Clostridium sp.
ATAAAAAAAATAGTAATTTATTATTGCTATTTTTTTTTATTTAGTATAGAATATAATTGGTGTTAATACAATAAAAAACTACAGAAAAAACTAGTTAAGAAAGGAAGATGCTACAATGGAAGAAACAAGTTTAAGAATTACGGGAGCAAATAAATCTTTTATTAATAAGATTTCAAATACTATATCAAAAATTTTAATCCCTACTAAAATTGGAATTAACGGAATGCTTATTACTGTCAAAAGAAATTCCATGATAAAAGCATTTGAACATTTTAACTCAGTAGAAGATAAAGAAAGTTACGAAAAAAAATACGAAGAAGCTTATATTGCATATTTAGAGTCATTAGATAAATATGTAATGGATTCAATATATAAAAAAGTAAAAAATAATACTGCAACAAATTTTGAAAAGGATGCTTTATCAAAATATTATGGAGTTATTTCATTAAAGGAAAATGAATATGTAGAGTATAAATTCAGAAAGCAAAAGTTTTTGCTTGAATTAGATAATGAAACAGTTAAAAACAGTGGAAAAGAAAAAATTGTAGAAAAATTCAATAAATTTTATATAGAGAAAATGGACTGGATATATAAAGGAATACTTAAAAATTATTCTATAAAACTTGCCGATACTACTTCAAAGTATGATGCAACAAAAGAATTAGTATATATAAAAATATTTAATACATTAAAGGAGTATATAGAAAATATTTTTGTATTAAAACTTGAAATAGACAAAAAGCAGGAAAAGCCAAAATACGAAGAAATACGAAAAGACTATGAAGAGTACGAGGCTTTTCAAGTTGGAAAATTAGATCAAAGAGATCTTATAGAAAAAAATATGCTTTTATTAGGAATAAGCAGAAAATTGTTTACACATAGTTTACCTCTAACTGTTGCGGAACAATGCTATATGAAACTTTTGAAAGACGCAAGATGCTTAGTTCAAGATACAAAACTTTCTGTTAGAAGAGAAAAAGCATATTCAATGCTTATGAATTTAATAGAAGACTATAATGTAAAGCTATTATCTACAAAGGTTTATTGGGAAAATAGTAATCAAAGAGAGGAATTTAAGAATTTCTGGTCTAAATTCCAAAAAATAGTAAAATATAAAGATGTAAATTTCTTAGAATATGTTAAACAAAAAGAAGTATTATTTATTAAAGATGATATAAAAAAGATCAAAGAAGAAAAATTTGACTATACACAATTAATAAAATACTATAAAAGAAAATTAGTAGATTATGATGCAATGAAAGAAATTCAAGGATACAAAACTTATGCTAATGATGCAAAATTAATAAAGAAAAAATAGGAGCATACAGTGTATAATATAGTGTATTTAGACGTAGAAGAAAAAAAAGAATATGAAGAAACAATTTCTAAAGTTTTAGACAAATGTTTTGAAGTTGAGCACTTACCAAAGAAAAATTTTTTGGTAAGTGTCACTTTAACTAATCCAGAAAATATAAAAAGAATAAACAATGAATATAGAAATATAGATAAACCAACAGATGTATTATCTTTTCCTATGTTTGAAAAAGAAGAATTAGACAAATTGATTAATGAACAAAATTGGGAATATAGTGATATTTTAGGAGATATGGTTATTTCTATAGAACAAGTTGAAATTCAAGCAAGAGAATTTGGTCATAGTTTTGAAAGAGAACTTAGCTATATGGTAGTACACAGTTTTTACCATCTTATGGGATATGACCATATAGAAGAAGAAGATAAAAAGAAAATGAGACCTAAAGAAGAATATGTACTTAATGAATTAGGAATAACAAGAAAATAAAGAAACATTGAAAGAATAAAAATTTATATCTTTCAATGTTTTTATTTTTTTTCTACTCCGAGATGTAAAATGCTCTTTAATTTTTTTATTATGCTAAAAATTGTAGAAATATTAGTGCTTAGGGCAGTTTCTGTTCCACCATTTTCCAGTATATTTGATTTATGTTCTAATTTGTTCATCATTTCAGCTTGATAATCATCAAAAAAAGAATAGTTTTCTATGTGACCGATATATTTATCAAAATTTGTGAGCTTTCTTCTATATATTTCAAGTTCTTCTAGATTATTTATTTGTTCAAAGTCAAAATCAAAAAATTCCTTTATAATTAAATTTTGTAATTTTATATAAGAACATTTAATTGATTCTCTAAGTTTTTCTATTTTTAATTGCGTTTTTGAAGAATTTTTTTTATTATTTAAAATAATTATTTTTTCTTCTAATTTAAGAATTTCATCAAAAGTGTGTATTATATTCTTATAAGTATTTTATGAAGTTCGATTTATTATTTCATTTTTAAAATCATCTGTTGAAAAATAAGTACTTTGAAAAAGTTTATTTT
>CAYTEX010000201.1:0-2342 GCA_964437015.1 uncultured Clostridium sp.
CTTCTAGTAATTGTTTCATTGCAACTACTGCCATTTTTTATTCCTCCTTTTTGTTATTTCTTCCATAAGCATCAATACTCCCAAAGACCTTATTTTTAAGGCACTTCTTTGGATAGCTCCACTTATGTGTTTAATCAACGTGTGTTATTATATCACACTTTAAAGCCAATTGCAAGTATTTTTGTATGATTTTTTATATTCTTGCTTCACATGTTAAATTTACTCCTAAACTTTTTAAGATATTCATTTCACTTTTTTCTATTATATATGTCGAATGTGCCTCTGTACCATGCAGTACTTCAAGATTTTTTAATGTCTTTTCGATAATAGGATTTATGCTTGAACACACACTTAGTGCAATTAAGACTTCTTGTACATTCAAACAATATGATGTTCTGTAAGAAGTACTCTTTTTTATTTCAAATATTTTTTCTAAAATATCAGTTGAAAGTAAATGCACATCATCTGGAATATTATTAATTTCTTTTAAAGCATTTATAAGCATTGCACTTGTTGCACTAAGTAGCTCTGTTTCTTTTCCTGTTACTATTTTTCCATTTTCTAGCTCTAAAGCTACAATTTCACTTTTTTTCTCTTCTTTAATTTCTAAAGCAACATTTGCTACTCTTCTCATCTCTTTTGATAGATTTAACCTATTCATTAAAATTTCTATTCTCTCAACCTCTTCTTTAGAGCATAATTCCTGTTTATAATTTGATAAAGCATTGTAATATCTTCTAATAATTTCCATATTTGCCGCTTCTCTTACAACTTTGTCATCTATAATACACTTGCTAATCATATTTACACCCATATCTGTTGGAGATTGATATACAACTTTTCCAGTAATCTTTTGTAATATATTTTTCAAAATTGGAAATGTAGATATATCTCTATTGTAATTTACAGCATTTTTGTTATAGGCTTCTAAATGAAAGGAATCTATCATATTAACATCACCTAAATCAGCAGTTGCAGCCTCATAAGCCACATTTACAGGATGCATTAGATTCAAATCCCAAACAGGGAATGTTTCGAATTTTGCATACCCAGCTTTTACTCCTCTTTTGTTTTCATGATATAACTGTGACAATGCCGTACCTAATTTTCCACTATTTGGACCTGGAGCAGTAACTATAACTAGTTTTTTAGTTGTTTCAACATAAGGATTTTTGCCATATCCTTTGTCACTTACTATAGTTTCAATATCATTTGGATATCCTTCTATTGGTGTATGTATATATAATTTTATGTTTTTATTTTTTAGAGTTTCTTCTAAATGTTTAACTGTTTTTTGTCCTGTATACATGGTTACAACAACACTATTAATTGAAATACCAATATTGCTTAAATTATCTATCAGTCTAATAAGTTCCATTTCATAGCTTATTCCATAATCTGCTCTCATTTTACTTTTTTCTATATCATTTGCATTTATGCAAAAAATTACTTCAAGCTGATCTTTTAGTTTTTCCAAAAGTTTTATCTTTATATCTGGCTCAAATCCAGGTAAAACTCTACTTGCATGGTAATCGTCAAATATTTTCCCACCAAATTCTAAGTATAATTTATCAAACATTTTAATTCTTTCTTCAATTTTTTCTGTTTGTACTTTTAAATATGCTTCACTATCAAATCCCTTTTTCATATAAACCACCTTTCCTAAGAATATAAAAAACCAGAAATAAGAAATTGTACGCATTTAAAATGCTACAATTTCTAATATCTGCCATAATTATCTTCTAAGGAAACTCACCACTTACGTGGATGACTTTCCTAAGAATATAAAAAAAGATTTAAAAATTGCCCTTTTTTTGGGTTTTTTTTAAATCTATTTAGTAGTATAACACTTTATTTTTTTAAAATCAATACTTTAAAGAAAATTTATTTTTCTCTTTAAAACCCACTAACATATATGCTTTGGATAAAATATGTCTTGTAGCGAACCGCAATGCTCTTTCAGATAATTTTTGATATTTTAGTTTCTTATCTTTTATTGTCTCTTTAAGAGGTGGCACAATTCCAAAATTAGCATTCATAGGTTGAAATTTCTCATTTGGTGTAGATATATATTTTGAAAGTGCTCCTATCATTGTATATTCTGAAAAAATTATTTTTTCAAATTCCTTGTTCTGTCTTATGCTTTGATATTTTTTTACAGCATTTAAACTTGCAACTAATCCAGATGATATTGATTCCACATATCCTTCTACTCCTGTTATTTGTCCTGCAAAATATATATTGTCATTTTGCTTAAAATTATATGTTACATCTAATAATTTGGTAGAATTTATATATGTATTTCTATGCATTACTCCATATTTTACAAATTCAGCATTTTC
>CAYTEX010000202.1:0-2328 GCA_964437015.1 uncultured Clostridium sp.
AATATATAATGTGGTTATATGAGAGATTAAAAAATGGAACATATAAACATAGTGGATATTCAGAGTTTTTTGTAACAGAGCCAAAACTTAGAAGAATAGAAAAAAGTAAATATATAGACAGAATTGTACATAGATGGTTTGTAGATAACTTTATGAAAGAATATTTTGTAAAATCATTTATTTCTACTTCATATGCTTGCATTGAAAACAAAGGAATGCACAAAGCGTGTTTAGATGTACAAAGAGCAATGAAACATTGTAAAAGGATTTGGGGAAATTACTATATTATAAAAATGGATGTGGCAAAATATTTTCAAAATATAGATAAAAAAATTTTATATAACATTTTACAAAGAAAAATAAAAGATGAAAAATTGTTATGGCTAACTAGAGAAATTTTGTATTCAAACGGAATAGATAAGGGACTTCCAATTGGAAATTACACAAGTCAATGTTTTGCAAATATATATTTAAATGAATTAGATCAATATGCAAAACATAAATTAAAGTTAAAATATTGGTATAGGTATATGGATGATGCAATTGCTTTTACAAAAACAAAATATGAAGCAATAAAAACGCTGGAATTAATTAGAACTTTTGCAAGAGAACATTTAGAATTAGAATTAAATAACAAAACACAGATTTTTAAAAGCACCCAAGGTGTAAATTTTTGTGGATATAAAATAAATGAATATAGACTTAAAATTCGAGATAAAGGAAAAAGAAAGCTTAAGAAAAAAATAAAATTCTTAAAATATGAAATAAGAAATGGAAGGTTGACAAGCAAAGAAGCACATAGATTTTTAGCAGGACATTTAGGTTATATAAAAATTGCAAATGTAAAAAATTTGAAAGACAGGCTTTTTAGTAATGACATATAATAAATACAAAACTAATAATGATGCAGATTTAAAGATTTTGGTGAATTTAAATTGTATTGGGATAAGTCGAAACTTCCAACTCCAACAACCCTTGTAGCAATCGAGGTGGCAATTACAATAATACCGGCTCAAACAATCCAGCTTCTAACCGTAACAACAACAATACGAGTAATTCGAACAACAACATTGGATTCAGAGTCTCACTCTAATATCATTTCAGATTATGTATTTTACGGAATATATACAGTAAAATATTAGATATTAAAGAGACTTATCCCATCCTAATTAAGGTAAACATGTATCAGTAGAATATGTATTAGTAGATTAAACTCGAAAATATGTATTCTACGAAATTTTTTATAATAGAAGGTTTTAACATAAACAATGAATGAAGTATTTTTAATTGGAAAAGTAATAAGTAATGTAAATTTCCATTTTATAATAAATTCTAAACATATTTCTATTGCTAGATTTAATATAAAAAGCTTGAATGGGCAAATAATTCATATTATTGCATATGATAACCTAGCAGATTTTGTTTATAGTAAACTAAAATTAAATAATTTAGTTTTTATTTATGGATATTTAAATCAAAAAGGTATAGTGGTAAAAGAATGTAAGAATTTATAAAGAGATAAAATTATTATTTAGCAACATATCAGATACGGTTTTTTTGTTTTTTTTAAAATATAGCTTTTTATATAAAAATATGTTATAATACATTAGTAAAAAATAAAGAAAGAAAAAGAAATGAAAAATATAAACTATTATAAAACATTTGAAGATGATTTTGTACAAAGCGAAGACCAAGATTATATATTACCAAATAACTATAAATGGATACATAATAATATATTTTATAGAATTATTTCAAATATATTATATGTGGTTGCATACATTTTTGGATTTTTATATTGCAAATTCATTTTAAAAATAACAATTGAAAATAAAAAGGTATTAAAAGACTATAAAAAGCAAGGTATTTTCATATATGGAAATCATACACAACCAATTGCAGATGTATTTATCCCTGCATTAATTTGCAAAGGAAAAAGAATATATGTAATAGCTAATTCATCTAATTTAAAAGTTAAATTTATAGGAAAATTTCTTTCTATGATTGGAATTTTGCCAATACCACAAAAAAATAGTCAAATGAAGGGATTTATAATGGCTGTAAATCAAAGATATAAAGAAAAAAATGCAATTATTACATATCCAGAAGCACATGTATGGCCATATTACACTAAAATTAGACCTTTTCCAAAAACTGCTTTCAAATTTGCGGTAGAAAATAATGCTCCAGTTTTTTGCACAACAACAACTTACCAAAAAAGAAAAGAAGGAAAGAAGCCAAAAATTACAGTATATGTAGATGGTCCATTTTTTGTAGATGAAAAATTAAATAAAAAGGAAAATCAAGAAAAATTGCATAGTTGTGTAT
>CAYTEX010000203.1:0-2283 GCA_964437015.1 uncultured Clostridium sp.
ATACTTAATTTCAAATTTATTATCATTCCTAACTTATTATTATTTTATAGCTAATATATTTAATCTTAAAATTTCCGTTCTCCAACCGTTTTATGTACTTCAATTATTTTCAAACAATGTTTTAATTTTATTGATTAAATCTTCGTTGTTAAATTCTGTCTCACTATCATCAAATACAACATTTTTTTGTAATACCTGTTTTAGTCCCTCATATATTGCATCTTCTGTATTTTCTAAAATCAGCTTTTTGGCATAACCTTTTACCGCTTCTATTGCAGCAGTTTTGGTTATAATTATGTTTTTATTTAAAACTTTGGCTTCATCAATAACCATTCCATATCCTTCAAATTTGGATAGAAGCACAAAATAATTAGCTTTTTTTATGTATGGATATGGATTTTCTCTTTTTCCCATAAGCTTGAAAGTGTCTTCGACTTTTAATTCCTTTATTAGATTTTTAAGTTTTTCTCTTTCTGGACCATCTCCTATTACATAAATATTGTGATTTATTTTCTCATCAATCAATCTTTTATGAACTTTTATTAGCCTATCTATAGCTTTTTGGGGTACAAGCCTTGCTACAGTTATTATTGATGGTAAAGTCTTATCTATATACTCTTGTCCAACTTCCTTTTTAGATTTTTCTACAACTTTATTCTTATCTATATAATTATAGATAACTTCTTCTTTTTGCTCTATACTAGGTATTTTAAATAAATTGTTAAATTCATTTTTATTGTCTTTACTAACAAAAATTAATTTATCGTATTTCTTATATATTAATTTATCTAATTTAAGTTTAATTTTAGCTTTAAAGCTATCTCCAAAAACTTTTGATATATCATTATGTATCCATACAATTTTTTTTACATCTTTTCCATATTGAAAAATTCTTGTAATTGAACCTTCAAGAAATGCAACTTGTATATCATATTTTCCTTCAATATACTTTTTATATATTGATTTTCCACAAGTTAATACCTTTAAGGGGATAATTCTTTTTTTCGTGTTATTCATTTCATTATATGAAAAATCATATAAATTAATCAACTTTATTTTTGGATCTAATTCTTTTTCAAATATTCCTTTTCCGTAGAGAGTAAATATTGTAATATCATATTCATCTTTTAGTCTATTTGCTATATCTACTAAAACTCTTTCAGCTCCACCCAAAGTTAAGCTTGTTATTCCAAAAACTATCTTTTTCATTTTTTCTCCTCTTACTTCCAACATCCTACCTCTAGGTTCCATTGTTCTCTGACTGGGCAATATTTTTTGTGTTAATTAGCAATATGATTAATATTATAGCCATAGTCATGCTTGAAAAATTAAAAAATACATATCCTGAAACACTTGATAATAAAATAGCTAACCCACTCCCTGCTATGTACATCACTTTATCGATTTGTATATTTCGTAAATTTTTGATTGCCTTATAGATATTTATTGCAAGTATTGAAACAATTGGTCCCAAATATAATAAAAAACCTACAATACCGAAATTACATAGAAGTGCTGGCACTTCCATTTCCATTACTAACTCACCAGTTTGATTTTTGTATCCATTTCCAAACAATACAAGCAATATATTTTTTTGTTCTTTAATTAAAAACATATTGTAAATAAATTGTTGCTTTCTTAGGTCTACATTTGAAATATTATGTTTTTCGGCAAATTCACACAAATCTATTATAGCCTTTTTTTCTGCTTCAGACATATAGTTTTCTGATATTTCATTATTATTTATTTTTTTATATACATCTAAAATGTCTCCAGTAACATATCTTTTAGATAAGGTTTCTTCATCAATATTACTTAATTCGCTTTGTTTCAAAAGTTTTCTTCTATCTAGAGTTCTTGCCCCTAAGACAAATACTATAATAATTGCAAGTATTATTCCAAATGATATAATAAATATTTGTTTTTTGCTAAAATTTATTCTGTCTCTAATTGCTATAAAAAACTTTGCAATAATCCAAACAGCGATAATAATACTAAAACCAAACAATCCTGTCCTCATTTCAGAAAATACAACCAGATAAATCCCTGTAAATACTATTAGAGCTATTTTCCCCCATTGTTTAAAATTAAAATCTGAAAGAATTATACATAAGCCTAGTATTAAAACAGTACATAGGCTATTTCCAGATTCGAAATAGCCTTTATATCCTATTCCTTCTATATATGTAGGTGATGATGTATTTGTTAGTATTGCAAAATATAATGATATTGCATATATTATCAAACTTATATAAACAGCCTTTTTTATTTTTATTTTGTCAA
>CAYTEX010000204.1:0-2266 GCA_964437015.1 uncultured Clostridium sp.
CTTGTGCAGAAACAATAGACAGAATGATAAACTTCTATGAAGTAAGAGATCAAGCTCAAATAAAATATATGCTATCTTCTATTTTGAAACTTGTAGTATCTCAAAGATTACTTCCAGGAACAGATGGAAAGTTGGTATTAATTCCAGAAGTTATGGTTGTGGATAATATAGTTTCAGGAATTATTCGAAAAGAAAAAATAAGTGTATCTGAAATAGAAGATGCTATACAAAGTGCATCTGAAAAAGGTAGTATAGGACTTATTAACTCTTTAGCAAAATGTTTTGTTGATGGAAAAATAACCTTAGACCAGGCAAAATCTCAAATAGAAGAAAAAAATATTGAAATATTGAATAGAACAATAATGCAACTTAAAATTAAAGCAGATATGCCTCAAGGCTCAATGAACGGAATGGCTGGATATTAATTTTTAGGAGGAATTTATGGCTACTTTTAATTATAGGGCTATTACAAATGATGGTAGAATTGTAAAAAATAAAGTTGAAGAAGGAAACAGAATATCTTTAATACATAAGCTGAAAAAAAATGGTCTTCATCCAATTACAGTAAGTCAAATTGGAGCGAAAAAAAATAGAAACATCAAAAAAAAGAGAAATGTTTCTAATGTTAATAGCGCAATTGAGAAAATTAGTGCAACTGTGTCAATAACTGATAATAGAAGAAAATTAACAGTTAAGGATAAATTAAATAACTATTTAGGAACATCAGATAAAATAACAGAAAGAGATATTTCAATTTTTACTCAAAATTTTTATTTATTAAAAAAGGCAAATTTTAACAATGTACATGCTTTATCAACGATAATAGATAGTACAGAAAACTTAACATTTGCAAGTATTTTGGAGGATATTCTTGCTGGTGTAGAAGCTGGAGATTATATGTATAAAACTATGGATTATTATTGACATGTATTTCCTTATATTTATATAAACATGATAAGAGTAGGAGAGCTTTCTGGATCACTAGAAAATGCACTACTTCAAGCAGTTGAATATTTGGACAATACAGCTGCTATTACAAGAAAATTAAAAGGAATTTTAATTCCAAATATAGCACAGTTTGTATTACTTATTGTAATGCTTTTTGTGGGAACATTATTTGCACTTCCACAGGTTGAAAAAGTTTTTGAAGAAGTAGGTACTAAATCAACACTTCCTGCAATAACTATATGGTTTCAGGGGGTTGTAAATGCCATGCTCAAGTATTGGCCTGTGCCAACAGTGCTAATTGTTATTGCTGTAGGTGCACTTGTAATATACATACAAACACCAAAAGGAAAGTATAAATTTCATTATTTCAAATATACAATGCCAATATTTGGAAAACTTATATTCTCATTAGACTTTTCAAGAATAATGAAAGCTATGCTTTTAAATTTAAGAAATGGTATGAGAATACAAGAGGCCATAGAAGTTAGTAAAAATGTTACAAACAATTATGTAATGCTTTCTATTATAGAAAACTCAATTAAAAACATTTTAATAGGTCAATCTTGGATTGAACCATTTGAAAGATCTGGACTAGCTTCATCAATGATTACAGAAATGCTTAAAATTGGTATGCAGACAGATTTAACAGAAATGATGGAAAAGCTCGTTGAATACATGCAAATTGATATTGATAATACTATAGAAAAGATTATGAAAACTTTGCCTCAAGTTATGTATGCAGTTGTTGGATCTGTTTTAATTTTCTTTGTTATAGTTGTTGTTGTACCTATGGTGCAGGTATATATGGGAAATTTCTTGTTCGATGCTTACCTATAGTGCTAAAACAAATGAAAAACTTCGTCTTGCGTTGTTAAAAATGATTAAAAACGCAGTCACGTACACCACGTACGCTCCTTTGCCTTTTTAATCATTTTTGCCTAGCAATACTCTTTTTTGATTTGTTTTGAATATAAGCATAAATATATTATTTTTTATCACTTGGTGTCGAAATCTTTAGGTACCTGTAATTTTTTTACAAAAAATTCAGCTACTATGTCGATTTCTCCAATCGCACTTCGCTTACGCTACGTTTGTTCGACTTACGCGTGATTTCAAAATAATATATTTATGCTAATGAGAAAGGAAAGCAACTATGGAAGATATTAAAATAGGAATAGATTTAGGTGGAAGCCATGTTTCTGTTGGAGTAGTAGATTTGAATAACAATGTTATATGTCAATATGAAAAAGATTTTACAATTGAGGAAAAAAAAGACTTAATAAATGTTGCTATTAAATATATAGTAGAAACAGTAAAT
>CAYTEX010000205.1:0-2263 GCA_964437015.1 uncultured Clostridium sp.
TATTCCTCTTTGATGAAGTGAAATGGCATCCATATATCCTTCCACTACAAGCAATTTATTTGTATTTCCTTTTTTGGCAACATTTAAGCCAAATAAATGCTTTCCTTTACTATAAACTATATTTTCTGGAGAATTTATATATTTAGGCTTTGAGTCATCTAAAACTCTGCCACCAAAAGCTATTACTCTATTTCTGATGTCTAAAATTGGTATCATAAATCTGTTACGATATCTATCTATATATTTTCCATTATCGTTTTTGTTTACTAGACCTGACTCTAAAATTTCTTCGTCTTTAAAACCTTCTTTTCTTAGTGCTTGATATAATTCATCAAAATTCCCTGAAAATCCCAAATTATAAGCTTCTAAAGTTTCATTCGTTAATTTTCTTTGCTTAACATATTCTTGTCCGATTTTTGATCTTGGTTCGTAAAGTCTTTTATGATAGTAGTTTGCTGTAAAAGTATTTACTTTGTATACCTTTGATTTTAATTCTTCAATTTTATTGTCTTCTTGACTTGTATTTACAGGTAAAGAAATATTGGCTTTTTCTGCTAAGTTTTCTACAGCTTCTTTGAACCCTATTCCCTCTATTTTGCTTATAAATGTAATAACATTTCCACCAGCTCCACATCCAAAACAGTGGAATATTTGTTTATCTGGTGATACTGAAAATGATGGTGATTTTTCATTATGAAATGGACATAATCCAAAATAATTTCTTCCACTTCTTTTTAAATGCACATATTGAGATATTATTTCTACTATATCGTTATTTTCTTTTATTTCGTTTAAAATCTCATCACTATATCGCACTTTTTCCCTCTCTTCCTAGTATTTTTATTTTCATAATATAATATTCGACGAATTTTACATAATTCCCCTTTTTATTTCAAAAAAAACAGTTGAAAAAATTTTGAAAATATGATATAGTATTCATGAAATATATTAAATAGGAGGTCTTTATTATGGCTTTATGGATTATTTTAATTATACTTGTTCTTATTGTTGGTTTTGTAATAAGTGTTTATAATGGATTAGTAAGATCAAAAATGAATGTAGAAAATGCTTGGAGTCAAATTGATGTTCAACTTCAAAGAAGATTTGATTTAATCCCTAATTTCGTAGAAACAGTAAAAGGATATATGTCACACGAAAAAGAAACTTTCGAAAAAATCACAGAATTACGTACTTCATGGGCAAACGCAAAAAGCGTTAATGATAAAATAAACCTTGACAACGAAATTTCTTCAACATTAAAAACAATAATGGCAGTTTCAGAAAATTATCCTGATTTAAAAGCAAATGAAAACTTTATGAAACTATCAGAAGAACTTACAAATACAGAAAATAAAATTTCATTTTCAAGACAATTTTACAATGATACTGTTACAATATACAATACTAAACTTCAAGCTTTCCCATCAAATATTATAGCAGGTATGTTTAATTTTACACGTAGTGAATTATTCAAAACAGATGAAGCATCAAGACAAAATGTTAAAGTTGATTTTGGAAACTAAAAATTTCTCCCACAAATTAAATTGTGGGAGTTTTTTCGACTCTATGTCAAAGAATTTTTTTCTTTTTCATCCTTTTTATATTATTATCTGTTATCCATTATCTATTTTTTCTTTAATGCTTTTAATATTATCCATTATTCCTTTTGATATGCTTTTATTTTCGTTGGCTTCATTTTTTACTGCAAAACCAATTAACACACTTCCTACAACTAATAAATATACCCACCACGGAACACTAAACCAAAATTTTCTGGTTAATGCAAATATATTTATAATTATATTTGCTATTGTAACCATAAATAGATTTCCAGTTTTCTTATAATAGCTATACATAACTATAGAAATAAGTACTAAAGTAAATAACATTCCATCAAAATTATTTAAATAAACTGTTAATGCATATAAATTTATAAGAGTTACTGCTATTTCTTTAAAAGGTCCATCAGTTTTTTCTTTTACTATATCAGAAATTACAATTGAAATTATTAAATATCCCAATAGACGAACTGTAGCATAATCATTTAATTTTAAATCTCCTATTATATAATTATACAAAACAAGTAAATTAATATATATTATTATTTTAAATAAATTTTTATAATTTGTTTCTTTAAATAAAATAAAGTAATTATAAAAATTCCATATTAAAAAGGCTATTACTCCAAAATATTTACTTTCAACACTAGCAGCTATCATATATAAGTATATTCCAGCTGTAATTGTCAACCATCTTTTTTCAA
>CAYTEX010000206.1:0-2261 GCA_964437015.1 uncultured Clostridium sp.
AAATTGTCTAGAAAATCATCATCAATAATACCTTTATAAGCTGTTTTCCAGCCATCAACTACAATTTCTGCAACAGCTCGTAAATCTTCTTTTTTTACATTTCTAATTTTTATTCTATTTAATTTATCTTCATCATTCAATTTAATCACTCCATTCTATAAATTCTTCTTTTAATAATCCTGTAATACATTCATCTACATATTCATTTGTTGCCAAACATAAGAATTTTTTTCTCCTTATTCCTTCATCTTTATATCCTAATTTCATTTGCATTTTTCTTGACTTTTCATTCCCACGAAAATATCCGTTTTCAATTCTTCTTAATTTCAAAACTTCAAAACAATACTTGTTTCTTATGCTAAATGCTTCTGTTCCATATCCATTTTTTTGATATTTTTCATTAAGCCATATTCCACCACCTGCTGTACCATCTTTTCTATTGATATTTCTAATTTCTGTACCACCTATAACCTTATTATCTTCTTTTAATACTATTGCAAGCATAATTTTTGAACTATCATCCTGATTTTTAGCAAATTCAATAAAGTTTCTAGCATCCTGTTCTGTGTATGGAAATGGTATACTTGCCATCCATTTTGCAACTTCTATATTATTTAATCCATCTACTATATCTTCTATGTCTCCATCTTCCCATTTTCTTAAAATAAGTCTTTTACTTTCAATTTTCATAATTATTACATCTCCTATAAAAATAAGCCTCACAAAAGAATCTTTAAGACTCCTTTGTAAGACTTTTATATAATCTCACTTTCGTGTAAGTAATCAATCTATTTTAATTACTCTTTATCGCTTGGATTTTGTAATCCTAGATAAACTCTTAAACTATGTTTTTTATTTTAACATATTATTCTATCTTTTTCAAATTCAAATAACCAATTTTAAACTATCTTTCGTTTTTTTTTTGTAACCTATGCTTAATACTATAAACTTTTCT
The DNA here is from genome assembly GCA_964437015.1 of uncultured Clostridium sp. GTDB lineage: Bacteria > Bacillota > Clostridia > TANB77 > CAG-508 > CAG-269. The sequence goes on from CAYTEX010000206.1 coordinate 956, forward strand.
GTACCACTGATGTAATCCGTGTTTTCTCCTTAAATAAAACAAAAAAAGACCTCTTTTGCTAAAAAGAGGTCTCTTTTTTGTTTACCAAGAAATTGATGTATACTTTAAAGAAGCATACTGCATTTTTAAAATGCGGCATCCTTCTGCTTTTAACTCCTCCTGGAGTTCTTTAGAAATCCATCCCAGAACAAATACTCTAGTTACATTACCATTTCTGGCTTTCTCTATCTGAGTCCGTGCAGCATGTTCATCAGCTACTAAGTTGTTGTTTTTTTTCATATTTCTCTTGGTCCCCATTTTTTACCTCCAAAAAATTTTTTTCCATTGACGTTGCATCCTCCTGTAAAAGCGAGGAAAACTGCTTTGAAACTATGATTATTATAGCATATTATGTTAAATTCGTCAAATAATTCCGAAGTTTTGATTTTGCATCTTTCATAGTAGCATATAAGAGATCACTATCCCCCTCACTATGTCCACTTACCTATGCTCATGAATTATATATTTTTTTATAATCATCCAAAAACCACCTAAGCCATTCAAAAGCTTCTCCATCATCTATCATTTTTTTTAATTCTCCAATAGTTACATATTTAGCATTAATAACCTCTCCATCATTAAACTTAATATCCCCTATATCAATATTTTTATTAATAATGTATATATCTCTTATTGTTCTTTCACCTATTACTGTTTTTAATAATTTTAAATCCTTATCTTCGATTTCTACTCCAATTTCCTCTTTTAGTTCTCTTTTTATTCCTTGCATACTATTTTCTCCTGATGTTACAAGTCCAGATGTAGGTTCCCACATTCCACCATACTTTTTTTCTATTTTTCTCTGAGTTAATAGTATCTCGTTTTTATTATTAATAATCCAGCATTGAACAGCTAATACCAATTCATTTTTTTCAAGAGGAATATCTTCTTTTCTCTCAATTATTTTTCCTGTTTTTATTCTATTTTCATCATAAATATCTAATTTTTCATACATTATTTAGCTCCATTTCTAAAAGAATTTTTTTATTCATTTTGTATCATCTAATTTATATCATCAATAACTTTTTTAAACATCTCTTTCCAATCATCAAATGTTAGCATGTTTAATGCTTCTTCAAAACTACACCATTTTGTATTTTCAATTTCACTCTCTTGCATTATTATTTTTTCGTTTTTAGCTTTAGCAATATATAATACTGTAGTTTTATCTATTTCATTTCCTATAACATAATTGAGCGTATATCTCCTTTTTTTATCTATTTCTACATCTAGTCCAACTTCTTCTTTTACTTCCCTTAATGCTGTT
>CAYTEX010000207.1:0-2257 GCA_964437015.1 uncultured Clostridium sp.
GAAAAGACATAGTTTGTACTGTAGTTCATGGAAATGGATTAGGAAGTAGAAAAACTATGAATTTACCAGGAACTGTAATTAGACTTCCTGGTCTTGCTGAAAAAGATATAGCAGATCTTAAAACAGCATGTGAACATGATTATGACTTTGTTGCAATTTCATTTGCAAGAAATGCAGAAGATATAAATAATGTTAGAAAAGTATTAGATGAAAATGGTGGAAAAGACATAAAAATAGTAACAAAGGTAGAAAATGTAGAAGGATTACAAAACCTTGACACAATTATAAATATGGCTGATGCTCAAATGATAGCTCGTGGAGATATGGCTACTGAAACAGACTTTACAGAACCACCAGTTGTACAAAAAAGAATTATTAAAGAATGTAATAAAGCATCAAAACCTGCAATAACAGCTACACAAATGTTAGAATCTATGACACATCAACCATTACCAACAAGAGCTGAAGCATCAGATGTTGCAAATGCAATTTATGATAGAACAAGTGCAGTTATGTTATCTGGAGAATGTGCTCAAGGAGACTATCCAGTTGAATGTGTTAAAACAATGGTTAAAATAGCAAATAGAGTTGAACCAGAAATAAATTATTGGAAAAGATTTGACGAAAAAGAACCAGTTCTTAACACATATGAAGAAAAAGTAGCATATTCAGCATGTGTATCTGCAAAAATTATGAAAGCAGATGCAATAGTATGTTACACACATACTGGAAATAGTGCAAGAAATTTAGCTGGACTTGGAGCTGGATGCCCAATACTTGCAATAACAGATAATAAGAGAACATTCCGTCAACTTGCTCTTGCATGGAATGTAACACCAATTTATGTAGATGCACAAGAAAATATAGATAAAACTGTAGAAGCAGGAATAGAAAAATTACAAAATAAAGGAATTGTTGAAAAAGGAGATGTACTTGTAATTACAGGCGGAAATCAAATGTTACCAGATAGTACTGAAAGCAAAACAATTGGAGGAATTTTAAAAATATAATTAATTGAGAAACAACTTGAACGATTATATAAAAGTGTAACTGAAAAAATTAACAACCAAAAAACTAGTTTATTAGATTTAAGTCTAATGAGCTAGTTTTTTTATCTTCTTATTTTTCATTTTTTTGGGGATAAAAAAATATAATTATATAAATAATAATTATTAGGAGGATTGTAATGAAACGCAAATTTTTAGTATTAGGTGGTGACTTTAGATATGTTGAGCTAGCTCAAATGTTAGCAAAAGATCAAAACAAAGTTATAACATATGGTCTAGAAAAGTCGGAAGAAATAAATGAAAACAATGAGATTGATAAAATTGAAAAACTAGAAAATGCGATAGAAAAAGCAGAAATAATTATTGCTCCAACTCCTTTTTCAACAGATAAAGAAAATATAAATGCGCCATTTTCAAAAGAGAAAATTATGATTAATGATTTAATAAAATCAAATAAAAATAAAATTTTCATTGCGGGAGGAATAAATGAAAAAATAAAAGAAGAATTAGATAAAAAATATCAAAATGTAATAGATGTAATGAAAAGAGAAGAACTATCTATTTTAAACACTATAGCAACAGCTGAAGGAACAATCAAAGTTGCAATTGAAAATACAGACAGAATTCTACAAGGAGCAAAAGTTTTGATATTAGGTTTTGGAAGAGTTGCAAAAATTGTAGCAAATAAATTTAGTTTACTTTCTACTACTGTAACTTGTGCGGCGCGAAAGACATCAGATTTAGCATGGATTAAAGCATATGGATATGAATCTTTAAATATAAATGATATGCTATATGATTTAAATTATTTTGACATAATTATAAATACAGTACCACAAACTATAATAAAAGAAAAAGAGTTAAAACATATGAAATCTGATGTATTATTGATTGATTTAGCCTCATATCCAGGAGGAATAGATGGAAATATGGCAACACAAATGGGAATGAAATTTGTTTGGGCTTTAGCATTACCAGGAAAAGTTGCACCTAAATCATCTGCTCAGTTTATTAAGGATACTATATACAACATACTGGAAAATAATGAAAAAAATAACAAGCAAGAAAAATGTCGCATTACGCGATAAAAAAATGGAAAAAAATTCCAAAAAGTATAGACAAATAAAAAATAAAGTAGTAGAATAGCAAAGTAAAAGTTGCAACAAAAAAAATAAAATTATAGGAGGCAAAAGAAAATGGAAATTTTAAAAATTTCATCAAAATCAAACCCAAATTCAGTAGCAGGAGCT
>CAYTEX010000208.1:0-2225 GCA_964437015.1 uncultured Clostridium sp.
TTATTTTCAATTATTTTACATTTAACAGTATATGAATGTTCATTTTCAGTTATGAATTCGGTAACAATTGAATTTTCTTTAACTATATTAGGAGTTTCATTTTTTAATATTGTATCTGCTTTTAACTTTTTCAAACCTGGTAATATATCTATAGTTAAATTTAATGACTCACATCCATCAGATGTTATTCTATATATATATTGAGTAGATTCATCATCTTCGTCTTTAGTGTAAGATTCTATAAGTTTGGATTCAACAAGGTCAGATAGAATTTGTTTAAAATAAAAATAATTAATATTATTAATTGGTGAAATAAATTTAAATAGGTCACTTTCTGTAATGTCACGATTAAGCTTATTTAAAACATATAAAATTGAAACCTTATTTTGAGCCAAACTATCACGAGTATTTTCATCCATAATAGTTTCTCCTTACATTAAAATTCAAAAGCATTATATCATAAATAATATGTAAAGTAAACGGTTTAAGTTGATATTTTAAAAAAAGTATAGTAAAATATCTTATAGATAAAATGAAGGAGATAATAATGAAAAAAGATAATAAAATTATTTTTGGAATTATTGTATGTTTTTTTATATTAGATCAAATTACAAAAATTATTGCCATAAAAAATGGATATATGATAGAAAATACCAAAACGGAAAACAATGGATATTATATATTAATTAACATTATAATAATAGGAATGATTTTCAGATATATTTTTAATGATAATATATTTATAAAATTAGAAACAAAAATAATTTTAAGTTTTGCAATTGCAGGAGCAATAGGAAATTTGTTAGATAGAATTTGGAATAAAAATGTTATAGTTTTTATAAATTTGGGGAAACATATAGAGCTTAATTTAGCTTATTTATATATTATAGTTGCTTGGATTGGGATGGCCATAATATTAACTAAAAATACAATGAAAATACTAAAAAATGAAAAAAATATAAATATGACTTTGAAAGGGAACAAAGATGAGAATAATAATAAATGAAGAACAGCAAGGGAAAAGAATTGATGGTGTAATTGCGGAATATACTACTGAACTATCAAGAAATACAGTTCAAAGATTAATTGAAGAAGAACAGATAAAAGTAAATGGCAATAAAATAAAACCATCTTACAAAACTAATTTAAATGATGAAATAGATATAAATATTCCAAAAGCAAAAGAAATTGACTTAAAACCACAAAATATTCCGTTAGAAGTATTATATGAAGATAGTGATATAATTGTTATAAATAAGCCTAAAGGAATGGTGGTTCATCCAGCAAATGGAAATCCAGATGGAACACTTGTAAATGCTATTATGGCAAAGTGTAAAGATTCTCTTTCGGGGATAGGAGGAGAAATAAGACCAGGGATAGTTCACAGACTTGATAAAGATACATCTGGGGTAATTATAGTAGCTAAAAATGATAAAGCGCATATTAAATTAAGCGAGGACTTAAAAAATCATAAAATAAAAAAGACATATATAGCTCTAGTTAGAGGTATAATAAAAGAAAATGAAGCAACTATAAACATGCCAATTGGTAGAAGCAAACAAGACAGAAAGAAGATGGCAGTTGATAAAAACGGAAAAGAAGCGATTACACATTTTAAAGTTTTAAAAAGATATAATGAAAAATATACTTTACTTGAAATTAATATAGAAACAGGAAGAACACATCAAATAAGAGTACATTTATCTCATATAGGATATCCGATAATAGGAGATACTACGTACTCCAATGGTAAAAATGAATGGGGAGTAATTGGGCAATGCTTACATGCAAAGTCATTAAAGTTTGAACACCCTATTACAGGAAAAGAAATGTTAATAGAAGCTGATTTACCTGAATATTTTCAAAAGATATTAGAAAATTTGGAAGGAAAATAAAAATGGAAGAAGAAAGGTTACAAAAATATTTAGCAAGTGCAGGAATTGCGTCAAGGAGAAAGTGTGAAGAACTAATTTTGCAAGGAAAAATAGAGGTAAATGGAAAGGTTGTTACTGAACTTGGAACCAAAGTTAATGAAAAAGATATAATTAAATATAATGGTAGAATTGTAAAGCCAGAAGAAGAAAAGGTGTATATATTATTAAACAAGCCAATAGGTTACGTAACAACAGCACATGAACAGTTTGGAAGAGACAAAGTTCTTGATTTAATCAAAATAAATAAAAGAATAGTTCCTGTTGGAAGATTAGATATGTATACATCTGGAG
>CAYTEX010000209.1:0-2204 GCA_964437015.1 uncultured Clostridium sp.
TGATGCGGGACAAAAAATTATTATATTAGAGGGAGACATATTATGCAAAAAGTTATAATTTACACAGATGGTGCATGTTCAGGAAACCCGGGACCAGGTGGATGGGCTGCTGTACTAATATCTGGAGAGCATAAAAAAGAAATGTCAGGTGGAGAGAAAAATACAACAAACAATATAATGGAAATGACAGCTATATTAGAAGCATTAAAAGCTTTAAACAAACCTTGTGAAGTAGAATTATATAGTGATAGTGCCTATTGTGTAAATTGTTTTAATCAAGGTTGGATATATAATTGGATAAAAAAAGGCTGGAAAACAGCATCTGGAGATCAGGTGAAAAACCAAGAGATATGGCAAGAAATATATGATTTAACAAAAAAGCATAAAGTAACTTTTAACAAAGTAAAAGGTCACAGTAATGTGGAATTAAACAACAGATGTGATGAATTAGCAAGAAATGCAATACCAAAATAAAAGGCAGGAGCACAACTCCTGCCTTTATGTATTTATCTTTTGAATAAGCTATTCAAGATAAAATTATAAAACCAAGAATAATACCCCTGTCAAACTATGCTTAAAAGTAATCTAAATATTGCATTTATCCGCAATAGAATTTAATAAATGATTCTATACTTATTTGTTAGCCATATTATTTTCAACTTGTTGAATCATTTTCTTAACCATGTTTCCACCGATTCTTCCTGCATCTCTTGAAGATAAGTTACCATTATAACCATCTTTTAAAGTTACACCAACTTCATTAGCTACTTCATATTTGAATCTGTCTAAGGCTTCTTTAGCTTCTGGAACTAATTTTTTGTTACTGTTATTTGAATTTGCCATCTTTATTCACCTCCTGTTAATATTAACATTTAAATCGAATTTTAAGTATTAATAAAAAGTAAAATTTTCGATATACTAGAAAAAAGAACTCTTTTTTCTAAATTTAGAATGTGCAAAAAAATAAAAAATAAACAGAAAAAAAATGGAAATTTTCAATTGGGGACGGTCCTTTTTTGAAAAAATTTGCAAAAAAGGACCGTCCCCAATTGAAAAAAATTAAAATAAAAGATATAATAATTAAAGAATGATTTTTACGAAAGGATAAAGTATGTATAAGTTAGTTGCAGTTGATTTAGATGGAACTTTGCTTAATCAATATGGTGAAGTTACAGAAAATTCAAAGAGAGTTATTAAAAATGTCACAAGAAAAGGCACGCAAGTTGTTATTGCGTCAGGAAGAAGTATTGATTCTATAAAAAATATTTCAAAAGAAATAGGTGCGTCAAAATATATAATAGCTGGTAATGGAGCAGTTGTTTATGACACAAAAGAAGAAAAAATTCTTTTTGAAAATTATATTCCATTTGATAAAGCTTTAAATATAATAAAAATTTGTGAAGAAAACAGTATATTTTATAATGTTTATACTAACAAAACTATAGTTACAAGTAGCCTAAGGTATAATGTTTTATATTATTATAAAGAAAACTTAAAAAAAGAAGATAACAAAAAAACAAATATCACAATAGTAGATAGTATTCCGGATTATATAAAAAGTATGCAAGATGAAAAAATTATGAAAATTTTTATTTGTGACTCAACAGAATCTGTTTTTAATTCTATAATGAAAAAATTCAACGAAATACCAAATGTAGAAACCCTTGATGTATCACATATGTCAAGAAAAGTTATAAAAAAGGGAACTACAGAAATTCCAATAGAATATTACTACACCGAAATTTCTATGAAAAATGTAGACAAATGGAATGCAATTGAATTCTTAATTAATAAATTAGAGATAAACAAAGAAGAAGTAATAGCAATAGGAGACAATATGAATGACAAAAAAATGATAGAAGAAGCAGGACTTGGAATAACGATGGAAGGAAGTACCCCTACTGTTACTGAAGTTGCAGATTATATAACAACAGATAATAATAACGAAGGCGTAGCACATGCCTTGGAAAAATTTTGTTAGCCACTTTTTCATTTGGGGACGGTCCTTTTTTGAAAATTTTTTCATTCTGGGACAGGTCTTTTTTATTTAAAAAATGTCCTGGATGCAAAATTAAAATGTAACAAAATTGTAAAAAAAACTTAATATTATTGTAATAAGCTTCGGAAAGCTTTGAAACAACATACACATATATATATTGTACAGTTTATGGGATTGACAAAAAATAATGAAATTTATAAAATAT
>CAYTEX010000210.1:0-399 GCA_964437015.1 uncultured Clostridium sp.
AATAATTCTAAGGATGGCCTCATTTGTTAATAAATTGGCAAATGAGGCCTTTTTGTCGGATTTTGTCGATGAAAAGTTACGACAAATTTTGATAAAACTGTTGACAAATTATGTTTATCGTTTTATACTTTAGTTGTTAATTAATTAATTTTGTAATATTTTATAACTTTTTATAAAAATATTACTTATTTCAAAAAAGGTTATAACTTTTTTCAAAAAAATTTAAAATTCTTACAATTTGTTGTTCAAATTTTATTTTAACAAAATTATATCTCTGTTCACTAACATCAAATAAAAATTTACTAAACTCTTCTTCTAGGTTATTTTTAATAATAAAATACTCTAGTGGTTCAAGATTATTCATTGCTCCTCTATATTCAGGAACTCCCTCTACGCTCC
>CAYTEX010000210.1:409-2200 GCA_964437015.1 uncultured Clostridium sp.
TTTAACAAAATTAAGAATTAAAATTTAAAAGGAGGTAGATAATTTATAAACAATTTTAAAAATAAGAAAAATTAACAAATTTCTAATTTAAAACTATATAAATACCCCTGTAAAATAACAAGCATATGTAAGGAGGTTCATTATTGATTCATCATATAATAATTTAAAAAGTTTTATTTCAACAATAGAAAAAAAAGAAACAAAAAAATTTTTAATTAGTTTTTTAAATAAAATTGCAGGAATAAACTTATATGATATATGTTTTGACAATATAGAAATATTACAGAGTATTGCTGAATATGAATTTTATTTGGTCGATTTAATCGGAGACGATTACAGCAATGAAAAAAAAGATATATTTCTAAAAATTATAAAGAAAGGAAAAATAAAAGAATCACTATTTTGTATTTGTGACTTACTTTATGAAAAATATTTAAGAAAAACTGAAAAAGATAATGAATTAAAACAACAAAAGAAAATAACAATACTTGAAGAAAAGGAAAAATATCAAAAGATAAAAAAAGTATCTGTCAATTTTCTAAAAAATTGCATAGATAGGAGAAATACAAAGGTTGAAATATATTTTGTAGATATTGAAAAAATTATAGAAAAATATAAAAATAAGAAAGGATGGGAAAAATATTTAGAAACAAATCGAGAGAATATTCTAATTGTCGGAATAATAAAGAATAATTAATAGAAAATGTTATAAAGAATAGATGGCAATTAAAAATTGCCATCATACATATAAAACTAATTTTGATTAGGCTCTATGCCCATATAAGGAAGAACTTCCTTTAGTATATTAGCTACGACAGGAGCAGCAGTTTGACCACCTTGATGACTATGACCAGTAGGATCATATAGTGTTACCAAAATAACAACTTGGGTATTTTCTATTGGAGAAATTGCAGCAAATGAAGTTGTATATCCTGCTTTTTTATCTGCAGCTATAGGTTCTGAAGTTCCTGATTTTCCACCTATTGTATATCCATCAACTTGAGCTCTTTTTCCTGTTCCATCTGTTACTACTGATTGCATCATTGATTTCATTTGTTCAGCTGTTTGATTAGATAAAACCTGTCTTACAACTGTTGTTTCAAAATTCGTAATTTCACCAGTATCAGTATTAGTCATAGATTTAACAATTTTTGGTTGGACAAGGTTTCCGTTATTTGCTATAGCACAAAGTGCTGTACACATTTGTAAAGGAGTAATGGTAAACCTTTGACCAAAAGACATAGTAGCAAGTTCAACTGGGCCGACCTTGTTTAAATCATAGAATATTCCTGTTAATTCACCAGATAAGCCTACACCTGTTTTATCAAATAATCCAAAAGCATCATAATATTTATATAAAGTTTCAGCACCAATACGTCTCGAAAGTTGCATAAATGAAGGGTTACATGAATCCATAAGAGCTTCTCTTAATGATTCGCCTTCATGTGTTGAAAAATAAGGTGCCTGACTATACCAACATCTTATAGGCGTATCATAGATTGTTTCAACTCCATTACACCTAAAGTCATTTTTTATATCTGGTTTTGTAATATTTTCTTCTAATGCAACAGCTGCAGTTATCAATTTAAAAACTGATCCAGGCTCATAAGTTTCAGATACTGAACGTACTTTCCACATTTGAAAAATTCTCTCGTATTTTTCGGAATTTGATAAAGAGTCCCAATTGTCAGCATATGTAGAAGTTGGAGTTTTTGGCGAATTTAAATCATAAGTCGGATAAGATGCCATTGCTATTATATCACCAGTTTTTGGATTCATTAAAATTGCATT
>CAYTEX010000211.1:0-2174 GCA_964437015.1 uncultured Clostridium sp.
TCATTACAACTTGTGATTCTTGGTCATAATCTTTTTGTAATTCTCTTCCAACTAAAAGATTAAATGTTTGATCTGTTCCTCCAATTTCAATATCTGCATTTAAAGCTACAGAATCATAACCTTGCATTAAAGGATATAATAATTCATGCATAGATAAAGGCAAATTATTTTCAAAACGATTTTTAAAATCGTCTCTTTCCATAATTCTTGCAACAGTATATTTACTTGCAAGCTTAATTACATCTTCAAAAGTCATTTTGCTTAACCATTCAGAATTAAAAACTATTTTTGTTTTATTTTTATCTAATATTTTTGTTGCTTGTTCTAAATACGTTTCTGCTGATTTTCTAGTCTCTTCGAATGTAAGAGATGGTCTTGTTTTACTTTTTCCTGATGGATCTCCTATCATTGCTGTAAAGTCACCTATAACAAATACAATTTCATGTCCTAAATCTTGTAATTGTTTTAAAACTCTTAATGGAACACTATGTCCTATATGTAAATCAGGTCTTGAAGGGTCTGCACCGAATTTTATAGTTAGTTTTTTGCCTGATTTTATTTTTTCATCGAACTCCTCCTCAGAAAAAATTTGTACTGCTTTTCTTTTAATAATTTCTATTTTATCAATATTTTCATTCATTTTTAATTCTCTCCTTTTTCTTTTTTTTATTTATTTAAATATGTAGTTTTCACCTCCTAAAAAAAAATCAATTTGCCCTAACTAAAGGACGAATTGACTCCGTGGTACCACCTTTATTTACAATATTTAATAACATTGCCTTATTCTAGCTTATTCGTTGCTACACGTTAGTTACTATAAGAATTGTAATTCGAATTTTATATACTGATAATTTCCACCATCCATTATCTCTCTAGTAGTTACTATAAAATCCTACTAAGTTCTTTTTAAAACATAACTAAATTTAATTTATTAGGATTATAACATAAAACAAAAAGAAATACAAGTAAATTTATTGATTTTAAAAATTATATAGTGTATAATTTTTTTAGTATATAAGCATATACAAATAATTCTAAGGAGAAACTCAAATGAAAAAAGAAACTTTTGACTTTTATGATAGAACTTCTTTAAAGTCATACAATTTAGAGCAAACAATGCAAGATCAGTTAAATGCTTTAGGTGCATTAGATGTATTTACCAGAAAGCACTGTGAAAATGTTGCTGCAATTACTTGTAGATTATGTGAATATTTACATTGTTCAAAAGGTTTTACAGAATACTGTACAATTTGTGCTTATTTGCATGATATAGGTAAAATATTTATTCCACCTGAAGTTTTACAAAAACCTGGAAAATTAACAGATGAAGAATATGAAATAATAAAAACACATACAACTATTGGATACGAAATGTGTATGAAAGATTTAAAACTTCGTCCTTATGCTGCAGGACCTTATTATCATCATGAAGCTCTAAATGGAACAGGTTACCCTCAAGGACTAACAAAAAAAGATATTCCATACGAAGGCCAAATAATTCGAGTTGCTGATGAATATGATGCTATTGTAAGTAAGCGTCAATATAAATCCCATATAGGAATTTCTGATACTTTAAAAATACTTATTGAAAACTCTCATCCCAATCAACAAATTTCTCAGTCAAGTGCTTTATCTAAAGTTGCCGAAAATGCAAAACTTGGAAAAAATAACCCTGCAATTGTAAAAGTTTTACTAAAAGTTGTACTTGATGATGTATATTACGAAATTGCTTGTAGTCAAGAATATGTAGATTATTTAGAAAAAAATCTTAAAAGATTTAAACAAATTGAAAAATATTATGATAAAATGCTTAAAGCTAAAACAGAAAGCAAAAAAAATTACTATTTAGAATACATGAAATTATATTTTCAAGAAAATGAAACTATAGATAATTTTAGAACACTTTATCAAGATTATAAATCTGCATATCAAACTCGAAAGGAAAAAATTGATACTCTTTACAATGAAGCTAAAATTATAAAAAAATTAAAAGTATAAAACAGGTGAATTAAATTTCACCTGTTTTCTTTTTACTCTTCTAATCCAAAACTTACACCTAGAGCATTATTTATTTTGTTCATTACTTTAGAGTCATTAATATGACCTATTTTCTCTTTTAGTCTACTTTTATCTATAGTTCTAATTTGTTCAGTTAAAATAACTGAATTGTTTTT
>CAYTEX010000212.1:0-2166 GCA_964437015.1 uncultured Clostridium sp.
AATATACAAAACATTAAAACCAGGAGGATATTTAATATTAAGAGGAGTTGATAAACTAGATTGTTGGAGTTTAAAAAGAATGTTTAATAGAGGTCAAGCTTTTTATGACAAAAAACCAATAAGTTTGGTAGATTATGAAGCAGCATTAAATGCTGGATTTAAAGATGTAGAGTTAATTCCTTTACATGTAATAGAATATTATAAAACAAAAGAAGATTTATATGCTTTACTTATAAAAGTACCAATTTTAGACGATTTAACAGAATTAAAACAAAATGAAGAGTGGGAAAGAATTCCTATTGAAAAAGATGTCTTTGAAAAATATGTAGCAAAAAATACAACCAAAAAAGGTATAAAATTAATAAGAAGATATTATGGAATTATTGCTAGAAAATAAAATTTAAAACCCAAATTAAGCCTGGTAGTTAGTTGTAATTATAAGGATTTTATTATATAATAAAAAAGGGCGATAAAAACCATGAATTTAAAAGAACAAATTGAAAAATATATACCATATAATGAGCAAGAAATAAGAGATAAAGAACTAATGCTTGAATATATAAATACATTTGATGACGTATTAACTAGAGAAAATAAAATGTGTCATTTTACTGCATCTAACTGGATAATTAATAAAGATAGAACCAAAGTATTAATGATATATCATAATATTTATAAATCCTGGGCATGGACAGGAGGTCATGCTGATGGAGATAGTGATTTACTACATGTAGCATTAAAAGAAGCAGAAGAAGAAACAGGACTTAATAATTTAAAGTTATTAAGTGATGGAATATTCGGTTTACAAATACTTACAGTAGATAGTCATATAAAAAGAGGAAAATATGTATCATCACATTTACACTTAGATTGTTGTTTCTTATTTGAAGCTAATGAAGAAGATGAATTAAAAATAAAAGAAGATGAAAATAGTGGCATAAAATGGATTAATATAGATGAAGCTACAAAAATTACTAATGAAGAAAAAATGAGACCAATATATGAAAAACTAAATTCTAAAATTAAAAATTTAATATAATTAATGGATAATAATAGGAGAGAATAGGTAATATAGATATAGGATAGTACATAACATTGCACAAAATATATATTTTCGCTAATTAGAGTATTGATTTATCAAATAATATGTGAATAATTAACTGTAAATTTAGTAACCGCAGAATTTTTAGCTGGATATGATGATATAGCTATTTTTCTAACGAACCAATACATGTTCAAACATATCTAGCAACAGTAAAAGGAGTAAAAAATGGATTTTTTTAATAAAAAATACTTTATTTTTGATTTGGATGGTACATTAATTGATTCTATTGGTGTTTGGAATAATGCTGATAAGAAATTAATATTGAATCATTCAAATAAAAATATAAAAGAAAATATTATTATGAAAGATAGACACAAATTCTTGGAAAATAATCAAAATAGTGATATATATGTTGCATATTGTAAATATTTAATAGAAAAATATCATTTTGATGTGAAAGATGAATATAAAATATCAAAAGAAAGAAAAGAACTAGCAAATATTGTATTGGCAAAAGAAACTGACTTTAAACCAGGTGTTGTAGAATTAATAAAATTATTAAAAGATTTAGGATTCATAGTTATTTTAGCTACAACAACAACAAAAGAACAATTAAATATATATTGTAATGTTAATGAAAAAATGATTAAACAAATGAAGATGAAAGATACTTTTGATACTATTTTTACAAAAGACGATGTAGAACACAAAAAACCTAATCCAGAAATATATTTTAAAGTATTGGAAAAATATGATGCAAGACCAAATGAATGTATTGTTTTTGAAGATTCTTTACATGGAGTAATGGCTTCAAAAGCTGCAGGTATTGATACAATAAATATATATGATAAATATTCGGATTCAGATAGAGAAGAGATTAATAAGATTGCAAACTTTAAAATTAACTCTTATTATGAAGTAATAGATTATTTAAAAAAAGAAAAATAGTAATGTATCGCTGAATATAATGACAAAATGGATATTTTAAAGATAAAAGGAAAAAGTTAGTATATTTAACAAACCCCACAATATATAGTGAAATTATTAAGTTGAAGGAAGATATAATATGAATTTGAACGAAATATATAAAAAAGAAAAAATAATTAATGCTCATTTTAGAG
>CAYTEX010000213.1:0-2157 GCA_964437015.1 uncultured Clostridium sp.
TAGAAACTTGATTTAAAGATTTTACATCAACACCATTTTCTTCAACAAAATTTTTGAATGTAGTTAATTCAAAATTATCCTTATCAGAACATTTTGGACATACATATCCACCGCCTGTATAAAAAGCACCGCAACGAGAACATCTAACTGCTTCCATAATAATTCCTCCTATTATATATAATTATTTAGTATTTTATCATAAAATATTACAAAAATAAACAGTTTTTTAAAAAATATTTACAAACTCTGACTTTAAGTGTATAATACATATATACTTTATTAAGGTAAGTATATATACATCTGATAACTTTAAAATACAAAAAGAAAAAAGATTTTACCAAACTAAAAAAAGGAGCAATTTAATGACTGAACAATTATTTTTTATTGCAATAGCTATCAGTTTATTTAGCATATTTTTATACAAAGCTATAAGAAAAAAAGAAAAAGGATATATATTTATATTAATAATAGAAATTATAGGAATAGTGATAGATCTTTATGGATTAATCTGTTCTATTAATATAAGTGTTTTATTAAAAACAATAATGTATATATTTTCAATTTTAGTACCTATAATGGTTTTAATATTAGAATATAAACATATAAATATATTTAGCCAAATTAATTTAACATTAGCTAATCTATATTTGAAAATAGGGAAAACAAAAAAGGCAAAAGACATATTAATTGGTATAATTGAAAAAAATAGTAATAGCTATAATGCACACAAGATTCTTTCTGAAATATATGAAAAAGAAGGCGGATTAAGAAAAGCAATAGATGAATTTGTAGTTTGTATAGAAATAAACAAAAAGGATTATGATTCATATTACAAAATAGCAACATTACTAAATGAGTTAGAAAAAAAAGATGAGGCAATAGAAATGTTGTCTAACTTATTAGAAAAGAAACCAGATTATTATAATGCAAGTATAACTTTAGGAGATTTGTTAATAGAAAAAGCTCAATATAAAGATGCTGCTTCTATGCTTATAGAAGCAATTAAATACAATCCAAATAGTTTTGATTTGTATTATGAATTGGGTATTGTATATACAATGTTAAATGACTTTAAAAGTGCTAAAGAATACTATGAAAAGGCAGCTGAAATTAACAGTATAATGTATAATACAAAATATAATTTAGCTCAAATTGCAATGTTATACAAAGACATGGATTTAGCTGAAGAATATTTTATGCAGACTATAGAAGATGATGAATTATCTGCAGATAGTTATTATGAACTATCTAAGATAAAGCTAATGAGAGGAGAAAAAGATATTGCTATAAAATATGCAAATCTTGCAATAGAATTAGATGGAAAGAAAATATCCGAAAAGATAAAAAAAGAACCATTATTTATAACAATAATGACTAAAATTGCTATTCCATTTAATTTAGAAGAAAAAGAAAGCAATTTATCTGGAAAGGAGAAGTTAGCAAAAGAACACCTTGAAAATACATCAGATATTACTATGAATATGGGATATGTCAATACTAATAAAAAGAACGGTAAAAATAAGGACGATAAAGAAGGAAAAAACGAAAGAGTAAATATGTAATATGGAGTTGTAATTTAATATTAAAAAATGAACTTCTAATATATTTTATTATTCAAAAATGCTCGTTCGAGCTAATCTTCGAAGAAATTCTACTAAAAATTTATGGCACCCTTCCAAGGCAAGCTTGAACTCTTTCCATAAATTTTTATAGAATTTCTAACTCGATTACTCTTAATGCGCTTTTTTCGTAATTAAATATATTAGAAGTTTTTTATAGTGAACTAAAATAACAAAAAAATACCATAAATTTTTTTGAAAAAAGTATTGACAAAAATCCAGCAGGGTGGTATTATAAAAAAGTACCGCGCGAAAGAAACATAAAAAGTTTCGTTTTATAAAAAAGAAAAAGTTAGTAAGAGTAATAACTAACCAAAAGTTGAAACAACAAATTACTATTTTTTTATCTTTAAACCGAAATTATAGAGTAAAAAGGAAAACAAAAATAAGAGTCTGAAACAAATAAAAAAATCTTTTGAAAATTTTTAAAAAAAGACTTGACAAAAAGAAATAAGCGTAGTATAATTCAAAAGTTCGCTCAAGAAAAGCGAGCAAAAGTACATTGAAAAGTAAACAATGAATCCTTTAGAGAATAAAA
>CAYTEX010000214.1:0-2151 GCA_964437015.1 uncultured Clostridium sp.
AATTCAGCATAATCTTTCTTTTCTTTAAATTCTAATTTTGGTGCTTTAAATTCATCTTCTTCTTTAAAAGACTTACTACCTTTATATTTGCTAGCTTCATTATTCATATTGTCATATATTTCGTTAAAATTTCTTCCTTTAGGACTTTTACAAAATATAACTTCATCACCTGTTTTTGTGTTTATTACAATTGCAAAATCATTCTTTGAATTATAATACAATACATCAATTTGATCTCCAACTGTATTTTTTGTATTTGTATCAATTCCAAAATATTCTATATCTTTATATTTAGTTCCAAACTTATCATTATTTAATTTGTCAAACTCCTGTAAAAATTCAAATTTTCTGTATAGCATTGTATAGAAGAAATACCTTTTTACATTTTCATTATTAGGATTATTTAAACCATCTTCTGTCCAATCAAAGTCATCCAAAAAATCACTAGTTTGATTAAATTTTTCTCTTATTCCATTTTCTATTTGCTTTTTTAATTCTAAGCTTTTTAATCCGTAAATTTTAAAATAATAATCTTCTGAAAGCATTGTTTGGTTAAAATCTTCTTTATTTAAATTTTTTACCATCTCTAATTGAGGTTTAAATACTATATCAGTCTTAACTACTTCATTTTTCAAATCATTCCATACTAATTGAAAATTTCCACACCAACTACTGTCAGCATCAATGGCATCTAACATAGTAGGCACTATTGTAACTCCTTCTGTTTCTTTAATATTTTTTCCTTCATCATTCGGTTGATTATTGATTTCTGGTGTTTTATATATACTTTCTTCGATATTATTTTCACCAATACTATTTTCACTAATAGTCTTTATTGGCTTATTTTCATGTCTTAATATAAATATAGTAGTTCCAGCTATACACAAAACACTTAAAATAATTATTATAATCATTGTTGTTAAACTGATTTTAATTTTATTTTTCTCCATTTTTACCTCCAAATTATTACATATTCAACAGGGCACTAATCCCTGTTATTTACGTCAGTCTACCCAAACAAACTAATCTGATTACTTTCTTGCATTCCGTCTAATACTCCAAATTCTCGAAGTAAATCAATTGTTGAATCTCCTAGTTTTGCTCTTATTCTTATTTCATCTATAGACATAAATTCTTCCTCTTTGGCTGCTTTATATAACGACTCTGCTGCAATTGGTCCAAATCCTGCAATAGATGAAAATGGTGGCCTTATTCCATCATCTTCAACTATAAAGTTTTTATAATGTGATTTGTATAAATCTATAGGTAAGAATTTAAGTCCTCTTTCATACATTTCTAAAACAAGCTCTAAAACCGCATACATATCTTGCTCTTTTTTTGTTGCAGTATTTCCTTTCATTTCGATTTCTTTCATTTTATTTTTTGCTTTTTCTTTTCCTAAAACCATACTTGCTGCATCAAAATTATCTGCTGCTCTTATTGAGAAAAATGCGCTATAATATGCTTTTGGAACATGTACTTTAAACCATGCAATTCTAAATGCATTTGTTACATATGCTGCAGCATGTGCTTTTGGGAACATGTATTTTATTTTTTCACATGACCCTATGTACCACTCTGGAACATCATGTTCTCTCATTATTTCTTTATATTCTTCCCATTTAGCTTCTTTTCCTTTTGCAACTTTTCCTTTACGGACAGATTCCATTATTTTAAATGATTTATTTGGATCTATTCCCTTTTTTATTAAATAAATCATAATATCATCACGACAACATATTGCTTCTCTTAGAGTTACAGTTCCTTCTTTTATTAAATCTGCTGCATTATTTAGCCACACATCAGTTCCATGAGATAATCCAGAAATCCTAATTAACTCATCAAATGTTGTTGGTTTAGTATCTACAAGCATTCCTCTAACAAATTTTGTTCCAAATTCTGGAACTCCATAACTTCCAACTTTTGATTTTATCTGTTCAGGTGTTACCCCTAAACTTTCGGTTCCACAGAACAAACTCATTGTAGCTTTGTCATCTAGTGGAACTTTTGTTGGATCAATTCCGGTTATATCTTGTAGCATTCTTATTACAGTCGGATCATCGTGGCCAAGTATATCTAATTTAAGCAAGTTTTGATCTATTGAGTGATAATCAAAATGTGTTGTTATTATATCTGAATTTGGGTCATCTG
>CAYTEX010000215.1:0-2104 GCA_964437015.1 uncultured Clostridium sp.
AGATATTTGAAAAAAATTCAATAATTTTGAATTACTTGTTGACAATGGAATATAATTATAATATAATGTTAGCCGAAGTTAACAATGTGGGAGAAAAAAATGATATCAAAATCACAAGAAGAATATCTAAAAACGATGTATATATTAAAAACACAAGGTAAGGATTTAAGAGTGACAGATATTGCAAATCAAATGAATATATCAAAACCAAGTGTAAATAAAGCAATAAAAGTTTTAAAGGAAAATAAATTAATAAGCTATGAAACATATGGAAAAATTGAATTAACAGAGCAAGGAGAAGATTTAGCTAAAAAAATTCTAGAAGCATATGATATTGTTTATGTGTTTTTAAAAGATGTTTTGGGATTAGAAAAAAATGATGCAACTATAGAGGCAGAAAAAATCAAGCTTACTATGGCAGATAGTACTTTAAATAGTTTAGCAAAATATGTGCATAAAGTACTTAATTTGAAGAATCTAAATTGTAACTATGATATAGCGCAAGAAAGATGTAGGTCTTGCAAAAGACGAGTTAACGATTGAAAAATAATTACAATTTTGCCTTGTCAAAATTTAATTCTTTTCCAATCTGTTATAAAAAGACACAAGACAATTGAAAAATAATTACAATTTTAGTGTTAAAAGAAAGGATTTAAAAATGAAAAACGAATTATTACAAATAAATAATTT
The DNA here is from genome assembly GCA_964437015.1 of uncultured Clostridium sp. GTDB lineage: Bacteria > Bacillota > Clostridia > TANB77 > CAG-508 > CAG-269. The sequence goes on from CAYTEX010000215.1 coordinate 691, forward strand.
ACATGTAAATGCTGGAGAAAAAGAAATATTAAAGGGAATAAATTTAAATATTAATAAAGGGGAAATCCATGTTATTATGGGACCAAATGGATCTGGAAAAACAACAACAGCTAATGCGATTTTCAATAGCCCTGAATATAAAAAAATAGAAGGATGCATTAAGTTTGATAATGAAGATATTACCAATCTAGCACCTGATGAGATTGCTAGAAAAGGAATATTTATGTCATTTCAGCTTCCAGAAGAAATACCTGGAATTTCTGTTACAAATTTTTTGAAAACAGCCAAAAATAAAATAACAGGACAACCTGTTAAGATATTTAAATTTAAAGAAGATATAAAACAAAAAATGCAAGAACTTCAAATAAAACCAGAATATGCTGAAAGAGATTTAAATGTTGGTTTTTCAGGTGGAGAGAAAAAGAAAAATGAAATTCTTCAAATGCTAGTCTTAAATCCAAAACTTGCAATATTAGATGAAACAGATTCAGGACTTGATGTGGATGCAATAAATATTGTATCTAAGGGAATAGAAATGTTTAAAAATAAAGAAAATGCAGTACTTATTATTACTCATAATGCAAAAATATTGAAAAATTTAAAGGTTGATTTTGTGCATGTTTTAGTAAATGGAAAAATAGTAAAGACAGGTGGAGAAGAAATAATTAAAGATATTGAAGAAAATGGGTATAAAAATTATAAAAAATAAAACTGCTATAAGCAGTTTTGAAAATCACAATCAGGGTCATCTGGAGGAAGACCGTTTTCATCAGTGTAGAATTTAGATTTTTTTTTAAGAGCATAAAAGTCAGCTTTAGCTTTTTCGTAAGCGCTATTAACAGTGGATTGATTACTAGATTGATTTGGTTCTTGACTTTCTCGAAATTCTGCAGGAGTCATTTTAGCCATTTTTTATCACCTCGTATAAAATATAACAAAATTCGACAAAAATTGCAATACATAGAAAGGATTTTTTTATGTCAACTTTATTGGAAATAAGAGAAAATCTCAGGGATTTTTACACAAAGTTTGAGATTTATCTGACACCCTTGTTTAAATTTTTACTGGCACTATTAACATTTGTTTTATTAAATTCATCACTGGGATACATGACACGTCTGAACAATATCATCATTATGCTGATACTGGCGTTGATGTGTTCTTTCTTACCCGTGAATTTTATTCTTTTGATTGATGCGATGATGGCAGTGCTTCACTTTTATGCAGTCTCGCTGGAGACGGCGATTGTGGGTGGCGCTGTATTTTTGCTGCTTTTTTTGTTGTATTTCCGGTTTTCACCCAAAGAAGCGATCGCAGTGGCACTTCTGCCGATCTTCTTCGGACTTAAAATACCATATCTGATCCCGCTTGCCCTGGGACTGGTCGGTTCGATCACTTCCATTGTTTCTGCGGG
>CAYTEX010000216.1:0-2069 GCA_964437015.1 uncultured Clostridium sp.
CTTTCTTTTTCATTTGTTTATATTATAGGGAATAAAACTTAAAAAAAACTTAAAGATTTTAAATTTTTTTATATAAATTTCACTAATGAAAAAACAACCACAACTATTAGATACTTATAGTAAAAAATAGTTGTGGTTGCTTTGCTTTTAATTAGGGAGAGTAATCAACCATGCTTATGGTCTGTGCCAGGCATTGAATACTTTATGTCACCATACCGATCCACATTTGCCGAGGCAATCAGGTTTTTGCCACGATATACTTCGACCTTTACTTTCCCTTTTTTGGTGAATGTTGGCCAAAATACAAGCCTGTCAACATTTACCCCACGACTAAAGAGTTTTCTCCGAAGAAACTCCTCAAGCCGTTCGGGAGAATCGTTTTCTCCATATTTCCCCATAAATACCTCCTTATGGGTCTCCTCCTTATAGGAGGGCAATTACACCAAAAAAACGGTGTATTAATAGTTACAAATGCGTAATCGCATCTATAATTATTATACACCATTTTTTTATATTTTTCAAGATTTAAATAATTAATTCTCCCTTATCTCCATGTTCATGCTTTCCCTTTACAGTTTGTGTAAGAGTTGCAATATTAATAGCTTTTATGAAATCCTGCTCCAAATCTGTTCCACTAGCTAAATCTAAAAAGTAGTCCTCTGTTTCTCTTATATATTTTTCTAACCAGTTTGAATTATCTGTTGGAGAAAAGTCTGTTAAATTTGAAATTCTATCTGCTACTTTTACTATTTTTGCAATATCATTTTCAGACTCTTTTATTCCATTAATATAATCAGGCATTTTAGCTTTGTAAGCAAGTAATTCTCTTGTATAATTTGTCAATTCTTTTTGGCTTTTATCTGTTAAGTCACTTATATTTAAGCTATCTAATGATATTCTTTTTAATGTTCCTTCAATATTTATTGCTTTTTGTCTTTTTTCAAAAAATTCATGAAAAGTAATTTCACTTATTTCAATACCTTTTTCTACTATTATTTTGTTCTTTAATTTAAGTTTGGGAGCTTTAGGTCTGCTTATTTTTCCTTTTTTAGTTACACAATTTACAGCTTTTATAATATTTTCTAAAAACTCCTCTTTGTTTCCTTCAACTGCATTTGGATACATTTTTACATATTTTTTTAATATCTTTCTAATGTCTTCTTTAGTATATTTTGTATCTTCTAAAACATCATGAAATAACGCAGTAATTGTATATTCTCTAGAATATCCTTTATTATATAAATATGCTGCAACATTATAGGGATGAGTATATTTAGGCCTTCCTGAACGTCTTAATGAGTCTACCAACTTTGGCTTTCCAGTTTTCGCATCTACTATAACATTGTTATTATCATCTAGTGCCTCTTTTTTATATAGAAATTTAATTACTTCAACTAGGTACTTTAAATCTTCATCTTTTATTCCAAATTTGCTTTGTTTTTTTAATTCGCTTTGCACTTCATAACTTAATTCAAACATTTTACATGCTCCTATAAAATACTTTGCACATATTATATCACAACTTTACATAATTTTCAAGAAAAGAGACTTTTTTAATAAGTCTCTTTTCTAATATTTATTTTACAAGTCTTTCAGTCTCTTTTGCTATCATTAATTCTTCGTTTGTAGGAATAACAAATATTTTAACTTTAGATTCTGGTTTTGAAATTAATTTTTCTTCTCCTCTAATGTTATTAGCTTCTTCATCTATTAAAATTCCCATAAATTCTAATTGCTCGCATATCCATTTACGTATATTAATTTGGTTTTCTCCAATTCCACCTGTAAATACTAAATAGTCTATTCCTCTCATAGCAACTGCATATTTTGCAATATAACCTGCAATAGAGTAAGTAAAGCTCTTTATTGCAATTTCTGCCATACTTCCTTTTTCATAAGATGCAAGTTCTATTTCTCTAAAATCTGGTACTAAGCCTGATATTGCTTGAAGTCCTGACTTTTTGTTTAATATTGTTTCAATTTCATCAGCTGATAAATTTTCTTTTTTCATTAAATATGTTACAACTGATGGGTCTAAATCTCCACATCTTGTAACCATTGGAATTCCT
>CAYTEX010000217.1:0-2052 GCA_964437015.1 uncultured Clostridium sp.
CTATTGCGATATCTCTTCCGGCTGGACAAGGCAAAGAATTTAAAGAAGATATGGAAGAATTTACAAAAGAAATAAAAAAAGATATAAAAAACACATTTAATAACGAAGATTTCGAAAAAGAAAAAGAGATTATAAAGCAAGAATTTGAGAATAAAAGAGCAAATCTTATGGAAAAGCTTGAAAAAGACGCGATGGAATATAACTTTCAAGTTAAATCTGCTCAAAATGGTATTTATATGATGCCAGTATTGGATGGAAGAGCATTAAAAGAGGAAGAATTTGATGCATTAGATGAAGAGTTAAAGGCTAAATATGAAGAAAAGTCTGAAACAGTCCAACAAATGATAATGGATATTATAGGAAAAATTAAACAAATTGAAAGAATGTCGGATAAAAAAATAGAAGAATGGCAGTCAAACGTTGCTTTACTTACTGTAAATGTCCATATTAATTTATTAAAAACAAAATATAAGAGAAATAAAAAAATTAATAAATTTTTAAATGATGTCAAACAAGACGTTTTAAAAAATGTTCCTGTATTTTTGGAAGAAGATAAGAACCAACAGCAAGAAAATCAGCAACCACAAGCACCACAAATTCAAAATACAGATCCTTGTTTAAATTATCGAGTTAACCTTTTTGTTGATAATAGTGAACTTGAAGGTGCACCAGTTATTATGGATTCAAATTATTCATATCAAAATATTTTTGGAAAATTAGAATATGAAAATTATTATGGAACTTTAAAAACTGATTTTACTATGTTAAAAGCAGGCCTTTTGCATAAAGCTAATGGTGGATATATTATGTTCCAAGCAAGAGATTTATTAGCAAATGGAATAAGTTATGCTACATTAAAAAAAGCATTAAGAATTAAAGAAATTTCTATAGAGAATGCTACTGATCAAGCTACATCTATGGCAATGGTATCACTTAAACCAGAACCAATACCACTTGATTTAAAAGTAATGTTAATAGGAGATGGAGCAATTTATCAAACACTGCTTGCAATGGATTCAGATTTTAAAAACTTATTTAAAATAAAGGTGGAATGGGAAGAAAAAGCCGATTTAAATGAAGAAAATGCAAATAAACTTGCAAGAATAATTCATGACTATTGTGAACAAGCAGGGCTTTTACCACTTGATAAATATGCCATGGCAAGAGTTGTAGAATATTCATCTCGTATGTGTGGCGATCAAACAAAAATCTCAACTTTGTTCAATGATTTATTTGAAGTGATTGGAGAAGCATCAACATGGGCTAAAATTGCAAAATCAAAAATTGTTACTGCAAACTATATAGAAAAAGCCCTATCAGAGCAAAAAGATAGAGTAAAGAAATATGATGAAACATATACACAAATGATAAAAGAAAATACGTTATTAATTTCTACTTCAGGTTCCAAAGTTGGAGAACTAAACGGACTGACTGTTATGACTATAGGAAACTCAACATTTGGAAAACCAGCAAAAATAACGGTAAACACATATACAGGTAAAAACGGAATTATAAATATAGAACGAGAAGTAGAGATGTCAGGTTCTACACATTCTAAGGGAGTATTTATATTAAGTGGATATTTAGGAGAACAATTTGCTCAGGATATACCATTGAGCTTAACAGCAAGTATATGTTTTGAGCAGTTATATAATGGTGTGGATGGGGATAGTGCCTCAAGTACAGAACTTTATGGATTGCTTTCAAGCTTATCAGAAATCCCAATAAGTCAATCAATAGCTGTAACTGGTTCTGTAAATCAAAAAGGTGAAATTCAGCCAATTGGTGGAGTAAATGAAAAAATAGAAGGATTTTACCAAATATGCAAAATGAGAGGTCTAGATGGATCGCATGGTGTTATGATACCAATTCAAAACGTTAAAAATTTACAATTATCAGATGAAGTAATAGATAGTGTAAAAAATGGATTATTCAAAATATATGCAATTTCAACTATTGATGAGGGAATAGAGGTTTTAACAGGTGTTCCAGCAGGTAAAAAAGATAAACAAGGAAAATTTCCTAGAGGTACAGTTAATTATTTGGTATATG
>CAYTEX010000218.1:0-2049 GCA_964437015.1 uncultured Clostridium sp.
TTCCTATGTGTGCCTTCGAGCGAAGCGAGAAAGGAATGGAATTTAAAATGGAAAAAATTAGAGGATTTGAAATAGTAAAGGGATTTGAAAATAAAGATATTAATTTACCAGAGAGAAAAACAAAATATTCAGCTGGATATGATATAGAAGCTGCTGAAGATGTTGTTATTCCTAGCTTTAAGAAAGGAATGAAGCCAACACTTGTAAAGACAGGAATTAAGGCTTATATGGGAGATAATGAGTATTTAATGCTTGCTAATAGAAGTTCAAATCCAAAAAAGAAAGGGTTAATTTTAGCAAATAGTGTAGGTATAATTGACAAGGATTATTATGGAAATGAAGATAATGATGGACATATTATGTTTGCATTCTATAATATAAAAGAAGAGGATATTGAAATAAAAAAAGGAGAAGCTATAGGACAGGCAATATTTATGCCATTTTTAATTGCTGATGATGATAATGCACAAGGAGTAAGAACAGGAGGTTTTGGTTCTACTAATAAATAGAATAGGAGAATTTTTATGAAAAAAATTATTGATTTTTATACAAAAAACAAAACTATAATTTTTGAAATTATTGCAATTATTTTAATTGCATTATTTTCTTTTAGTTTAGCCCCAAAAAGACTACAAAATGATACTTTTTATACAATAAAACTAGGAAATCTTATTAAAGAAAATGGAATTGATATGAAAGACCATTTTTCATGGCATGAAGATTTACCATATACATATCCTCATTGGCTATATGATGTAATAATGAGTTGTATATATAACTTGGGCGAATGGAAGGGAATATATATTTCTGTTTGTATTTTATCAATAATCTTAGGAATTATAATATATGAAGTAAATCGAAAACTGAACAAGAATCAAGTAATATCATTAGTTATAACGCTTTTATCTATGTATTTATTAAAAGATTATATAGCAGCAAGAGCTCAACTTGTAACATTTATTATATATGTTATAGTTATATTTCTTATGGAAAAATTCATACATACTTCAAACAAAAAAATATACTATGGCACAGGAATTGTCTTATGTTCGATTTTAATAGCTAATTTACATGTTGCAGTTTGGCCATTTTTGTTTGTGATAAGTTTACCTTATATAGCAGAATATATTATTGCGATTCTAGCAGATACTATTATATATAGAAAACTTAAAATATTCCAGGTAAAATGGGATATAAAACACATAAAAAATAATAAAGAAAAAATTAAGAAATTAGAAATAGAATTAGAAGAAATCTATAAATCTGTTGAAAGAAGAAAAATATATAGAGAGCAGGAAGAACCTTATAAAATAGTCATTGAGAAGAATAAGAATGTTAAATGGTTTATAGTTTTAATGCTAATTTGTGCCCTAACAGGTTTTTTAACACCTTTAAAAACTACTCCATACACATATTTATATAACACTATGAATGGAAATACAATGTACAATATAAATGAACATTTGCCAATGACGCTTGCTAAGGATATTCCAATATTATGTTCTATTGTACTTACAATATCAATTTTAGTATTTACTAAAACAAAAATTAGAATTTCAGATTTATTTATGTTAGGTGGATTATGCTATCTTATGCTATCTACTAAAAGACAAGCTTCCATGTTTGTTCTAATTGGTTCAATTATACTAAATAGATTAATATCAAATGCTATTGAAATATATGGGTATGGAAAAATTGAGGAATTTTCTAAAAAACTTATAAATATATTTACTATAGCACTAATAACAGCAACTACATGTTATTATAGCTATAAATTTATAGACAAGAAAAAAAGTAATACATATGTTAGTGAAAGTGCATTTCCAGTCAAAGCCGCAGATTGGATTTTAGAAAATCTAGATTTAAATAATATAAAATTATTTAACGAATATAATTATGGTAGTTATTTATTATATAGAGGTATACCGGTATTTATAGATTCAAGAGCGGATTTGTATTCACCTGAATTTAACCAAAAAGATGATGATATATTTATGAATTTTATAAATACATCTTCTATTGGAAAGTATTATGGAACAACATTTAAAG
>CAYTEX010000219.1:0-2040 GCA_964437015.1 uncultured Clostridium sp.
ACAGTTTCATCTGTTTCTTTAAAATACTGTCTTCTTTCAGAGTGACCTATTATTACATATTCTACTCCAACAGATTTTAGCATTTTACCAGAGATTTCACCAGTATATGCACCTTTTTCTTCGTAGTGCATATTTTGCGCACCAATTTTAATATTGGTTCCTTGTGCTGTAAGTAAACTATAGAATAAATCTATATAAGGTACACAAAGTACTACTTCAGATTCTGCATTTTTAACCAATGGTGTAAGTTCAGTAATCATTGATATTGCTTCATTTGGAAGCATATTCATTTTCCAATTCCCTGCAATAACTTTTCTTCTCATAAAATCTCTCTCCTTTTCCTTTTTAAGCCTCTTCTAGTGCTTCGATTCCTGGTAATTTTTTACCTTCTAAAAACTCTAGTGATGCTCCACCACCTGTCGAAATGTGAGTCATTTTTTCAGCTACACCTGCTTTTTCTACAGCTGAAGCAGAATCTCCTCCGCCTATTATTTTAACCGCATTTATATTACCTAAAGCTTTTGCAATTTCATTTGTTCCAACTGCAAATTTTTCAAATTCGAATACTCCTAATGGGCCATTCCACACAATAGTTTTAGCATTTTTTAATTCTTCTTCATATAGTTTTACTGTTTCTGGTCCAATATCTAGTCCTTCCCAACCATCTGGAATAGCATCTGATGAAACAATTTTTGATTCAGTATCTGCTTTAAATTCTCTTCCTATTTTGTTATCTACAGGAAGTACAAATTTTACACCTTTTTCTTTTGCTTTTTCCATAAGTTCCATTGCTAAATTTATTTTATCTTCTTCGCACAGTGAATTTCCAACATTATATCCTAGAGCTTTAAAAAATGTATAAGCCATTCCTCCACCTATAAGAAGTGTGTCAACTTTGTTTAGCAAGCTTTCAATAACACCTATTTTATCAGATACTTTTGACCCTCCTAGTATTGCCAAAAATGGTCTTTCAGGATTTTGTAAAGCATCATCTAAAAACTTTAATTCCTTTTCAATTAAGAAACCAGATACTGCAGGTAAATAGTGTGTAACACCTTCGGTAGAAGCATGTGCCCTATGTGCAGTACCAAAAGCATCATTAACAAATACCTCTCCATAATTTGCTAATGTTTTGCTAAATTCTGGATCATTATCTGTTTCTTCTCTGTGAAATCTTAAATTTTCTAAAAGCAATATTTCTCCATTTTTCAAGCTATCTGCTTTAGATTTTGCATCTTCTCCTATTACATCTTTTGCCATTATTACTTCTTTATTAAGTAATTTTGATAATTCTGTAGCAACAGGAGCTAAAGAAAACTCTTTTTTAAATTCTCCTTTTGGTCTTCCTAAATGCGAGCAAAGTACAATTTTACAATTTTGCTCTATCAAATATTTAATTGTAGGTAATGCCGCTACAATTCTTGTATTATCAGTAATATTTTGATTTTCATCCATAGGCACATTAAAATCACATCTAACTAAAACTTTTTTGTCTTTTAAATCAATGTCTCTAACTGTTTTTTTACTCATAAATCTTCTCTCCTTTTTATTATAATCAAAAATGAAGGGCTAGAAACCAAAGTTCCCAACCCCCTCCTTTTATTTTTCAATTTCTGCAAAATACTTAATAGTTCTAACCATTTGACTAGTATAAGAATTCTCATTATCATACCAAGCAACAACTTGAACTTGATAAGTATCGTCATATACCTTTGTTACCATAGTTTGAGTACTATCAAATAAAGATCCTTGTGTACTTCCTATAATATCAGAAGATACAAGTGGCTCATCAGTATATCCATAAGATTCATTTGAAACTGATTTCATATATGCATTTATTGTATCTGGTGTAACTTCTTTATCTGTTTTAATAGTTGCAACTAAAATTGTAAGTGAACCAGTTGGAACTGGTACACGTTGAGCAGAACCAATTAATTTTCCATTTAATTCTGGAATAACAAGTCCTATTGCTTTCGCAGCTCCTGTAGAATTTGGAACTATATTTACTGCTGCAGCTCTAGCTCTTCTTAAATCCCCTTT
>CAYTEX010000220.1:0-489 GCA_964437015.1 uncultured Clostridium sp.
AAAAAGATAATATAAAAATATCTTGGATATATAATGGACGTGAAGATGTAAATGCAATGAACAGTATTGGTCTTTTATTTAGATATTTACCTGTTGCTTTAAAACTAGATAATGAAAGGACTTTAAGAGACTTATATCAAGATGTTCGTGAGCAAGTACAAAATGCTATAAAATACTCTTGCTACCCTTATGTTGATCAAACATATAATGTAGTTTCAGATGATGCAGAATATCTTCTATATCAACAAGATATTAGAGATAATGGATCTTTTGGAGATATGGAAATTGAGACTATTGATATTAGGCAAAATCAAGCAGCTTCACAAACAGTTTTAGATATAGAAATTTTAGATGGAGAAGATGGATTAGAGGTGATGTTTGACTACGCATCAAGTAAATATAAGTTTGAAAGTATGGACAAATTTAAAGATTTGTTTATAAGGGTTGTTCATGCAATGGTAGAGAATACAACACAAAGTGATATTTCAG
>CAYTEX010000220.1:499-2030 GCA_964437015.1 uncultured Clostridium sp.
AAGAAAACATATTAAAGAAAGTTGTAAGTATATTTACAAAAAAATTATAGAATTAAAATACTTAAAAATAGTTAGAAAGGAAAGATACAAACGTGAATGAAACTGATACATTAACAGACGAAGAAAAAAATGAATTATCAAAAGACTTTAATTTTCTTTCATTAATGAAATTTGTTTTTCCAAGCATTTTTACATTTGTGTTTATAGCTGTATATCAAATGGTAGATGGATATTTTATAGAAAAATTTGTTGGGGACATAGCAATAGGTGCAGTAAACTTATATATGCCTATATTATGTTTGTTTATTGCACTTGGAATTATGCTTGGAACAGGTGCTAATGCTATTATTGTGAGAAGGGTTGGAGAAGGAAAAATCGAAGAAGCTGGAAAAACTTTTTCTAACACAATAATATTCTCTGTTATGTCTGCAATTATAATTTCTGTAATAGCTATAATTTTTGCCAATCCTATTATGAAATTATGTGGAGCAACGGCTGGAAATATTGAATATTTAAGACCATATTATATGACATTAACTAGTTTTTCAATAGCAATTATGCTTCAAACAGCACTTGGAATACTGATTATAGGTGAAGGAAAATCAGTTCAGGCAGCAATAGTAATTATAATAGGTGGTGTTTTAAATTGTGTTTTGGATTACATATTTATGAAACACTTTAATATGGGAATAAAAGGTGCTGCAATAGCAACCGTTATAGGTTATTCAAGTACTGTAGTATACGCCTTTTTCTATTATATTGTTGCTAAAAAAAGTAGATATAAATTTAAATTTATAAAAATAAATTTAAAAGAGATTGGACAGATTTCATTTAACGGTTCATCTGATATGATTTCAAATTTAGCAGGAGGAATTACTGCTCTTGTTATGAACCATTTAGCTTTTAAATACTATGGGGAGATTGGTGTAAGTGCGTTATCAGTTGTATTGTATTTCCAGTTTTTTATAGAAGCAATATTTATGGGATTCACATCAGCTGTTGAACCAATATTTAGTTTCCATTATGGAACAGGAAATACAGATATGAGAAAAAAGGTATTTAAGTTAACTAATATTTGGATATTAATTGTAGCAATTATATCTAGTATTATAGTATATTTATTTAATGAAAATATTGTTTCAATATTTTTTAAAGAAGGAACAGAAATATTTAAAATAACACAATTAGGATTAAAAATATTTGTTTTTGCAAGTGTTTTTCTGGGATATAACACATTTTTCTCTGGACTATTTACAGCATTTTCAAATGGTGTAATATCTGCAATACTATCATTTTTAAGATCATTAGTTATACTTGTTATATGTTTATATCTTTTATCTTACTTATTTGGAGGCATAGGATTATGGGCTGCATGGACGGCTTCAGAAATTATTTCATTTGCAGTAAGTATAGCTTTTGTATTAAAATATAAAAATAAATATGAATATTTATAAAAATTTGATTATAGGAAATAACTATAATATTACTATTTAATTTTTAAAAGATTAATTTTTGTTACTAGATAACAGTT
>CAYTEX010000221.1:0-2017 GCA_964437015.1 uncultured Clostridium sp.
GCTTTTAATAATAATTGGAGATAGTAGAACATTAGGATATATGATAAAAAATGTGGATAGTAAAAAGAGGAATACAGGGCTTAAATATAAATTGTTAAACAAAAAGTAAATATAATAAATTGCATGTTTTGTAGATGATTTTGCACAATTATAATTAATTGCTTATTTTATGGAATTATGATATAATATATTTATTAACAATTGTCTTTTTAGCAGAAAAAAGGAGTTAAAACTATGAATTTGGGAAATCTGTTGAAAATTTTTCGGTGTCTGAGAGTAATTGAAAGAGAGGAGTTCAGAATAAAATCGGGCTTTTCGCAATCTTATATCTCAGCTATAGAAAACGATAAAAGGAAGATAATCTCCAGCAATGTGTTGGAGAAGTATGCTCAGATTTGTGAAGTAAGACCGAGCGTTATCCTGAGAATTCAAGAGGATTCAGAAAGGTATTCTTGGGATAAAAGAAAAACGATACAAAAGGCCGGAGAGGCCTTGTACCAAAACCATGATTAACTCCGTGCGTTGGGGCAGATAAATTTTTTGTTGTCTGCCTTAATGTCTTTAATATTATTGAAAGGGGATTAAATATGAATAAACAAATAATTTTAGCAAGTAATAATAAAGGAAAATTAAAAGAAATAAAAGAAAAGTTGAAAGAATTAGGAATAAATGTTATTTCACAAAGCGAGGCAGGAATAAATATTGAAGTTGATGAAACTGGAACAACTTATGAGGAAAATGCGACATTAAAAGCAAAAACTATCTATGATTTGACACATAAACCTGTAATATCAGATGATAGTGGTTTAGAAATTGACTTTTTAGATGGAAAGCCAGGAATTTTTTCAGCAAGGTTTTTAGGAGAGGATACTCCTTATGAAGAAAAACGTGCTAAAGTTTTAGAAATGTTAAAAAATGCAAGTGAAGAAGAAAGAACAGCAAGATTTAGATGTTCAATATGTTTTATAGATGAGAATGGAAAACAACATATTTTTTCTGAAAAGTGCGAAGGAATAATTGCACATAGTTCAAGAGGAATTAATGGCTTTGGATATGATCCTATTTTTGAGTACAAAGGAAAAACTTTTGCAGAGCTAACACAAGAAGAAAAATCTAAGGTTAGCGCTAGAGGAAAAGCGATTAATAAATTTGTAGAATATATTGCGACAAATAGAAATTAATTTGCCACATGTACCGGAGAATTTTGACATACAATACGCCAAAATTCACCGGTACTTTTCATAAATTGATAAATAGTCATTGACATATTTACTTGTTTTTGATAAAACTATGTAGAAATAAATTTTAGGAGGAAAAAAATGAGACATTTAATCGATATAAAAGATTTATCAGTTAATGAAATAGACGAATTAATAAAAGTAGCTAAAGATATTATTGCTAATCCTGTGAAATACCAAGATAAATGCAATCATAAAAAATTAGCTACTTTATTTTTTGAGCCAAGTACAAGAACGAGGCTTAGTTTTGAGTCTGCAATGATGGAATTAGGGGGAAATGTTATAGGATTTTCTTCTGCAAGTTCAAGCTCTACAGCTAAAGGAGAGAGTGTTTCAGACACAATTAGAACAGTGGGATGTTATAGTGATATAATTGCTATGAGACATCCAAAAGAAGGTGCAGCATTAGTAGCATCAAGCAAATCAACAGTTCCAGTTATAAATGCTGGAGATGGAGGACATTACCATCCAACACAAACATTAACAGATTTACTTACAATTTCTTGTGAAAAAAATAGACTAGACAATTTAACAATTGGACTATGTGGAGATTTAAAATTTGGAAGAACGGTACATTCTCTAATTACAGCAATGTCAAGATATACAGGTATCAAATTTGTACTTATTTCTCCAGAAGAGTTACAAATTCCAGAATATATAAAACAAGAAATCTTAGATAAAAATGGCATTGAATATATTGAAACTAATGATATTGAAACACATATGAATAAACTAGATATTTTATATATGACAAGAGTTCAAAGAGAAAGATTTTTTAA
>CAYTEX010000222.1:0-1238 GCA_964437015.1 uncultured Clostridium sp.
CTGTTGGTGCATATCCTGATGGAATCTTTATTTCTTTTTCTCCATCATTGTATACAGTCTCTGTTAAATTTGTTGCAGCCTCCATTGAGGCTAATCTTCTTTGTTCTTCTAATTGAGATTGCTCAGTGTTTTCTTTTGCCTCTGCAGCTCGGTTTAATATTCCATTATCTCCTGTTAACATCTGTATTGATATTCCTGCTAATATTAAAAGGACAATAATCGTAACGACTAAAGCTATAAGAGTTATTCCGGTATTTGTTTTTAATTTGATTTTTTTATTTATCTTCAACATTTTGTTCCTCCTTTTTGTTTTTCTTCAGTTAAATTTTAAAAGTATAAAAAGTCTTTTCATTCTTTTTGTTCTTATTTTTTTGTTTTTTAGTTAGCTTGGCTTTTTATGCACACCTTACTATTTTAAGGTTTTTGCCTTTGGGCTGAAACAACTCTTATTTAATTTTCAATGTGCATAAATTTTTACTAACTTTTTTACATTTTTATATTATCATATTAGAAATTTTTTTACAAGTATTTTTTTCATATAATTGCCCTAAAAAAATTCCTAGTACAAATGACCAATATTGCAAAAAAATTCTATCAAAAAAAGCCTTGAATTTTTCTCCAAACCCAAAGCATTTTTTTTGTTCTCGTATAAAATATTCGAAAACATCCGTATTCAATTATATTTATTCTTCATTATCCTATTGTTTTTCTATATCTTCAATATCTTTTATGTGTAATTCAATATCTTCTGCCTTTGGTAATTGTGATTGTAAATATTCTGGTATATCTTCTAATAGTTTATATTCACTTACCCCAATAGGACTTTTTATGTTTCTTAAAGCATATTCTGCGGTAAAATTATCTTTATTCTTACATAATAATAGACCAATTGTTGGATTATCATCTTTATCTTTTACTAAATCATCTACTGCTGATAAATAAAAATTTAATTGTCCTGCATCCGTTGGTTCAAATTCTCTCGCTTTTAATTCAACTACAACATAGCATTTTAATTTTAAGTGATAAAAAAGTAAATCGATGAAGTATTCTTTCCCGCTAACTACTATTTTATATTCATTGCCTACAAATGCAAAGCCTTTTCCTAATTCTATAAGAACATTCTTTATTTTATCTATCATTGCATTTTCAATTTCTAATTCTTTAACTTTTCCTTTTAATGAAATAAAATCAAAAAGATACGGATCTTTCATTGTTTGTGTAGCTAAATCACTTTGAAC
>CAYTEX010000222.1:1248-1968 GCA_964437015.1 uncultured Clostridium sp.
TGAGAAATTAGTTATTTTTTCTGCAATTGCTTGTCTATCATATAATTTACTATTGATTTGCATTTCTAATAAATTAACAGACCAACCATTTTTTACAGTTTCATTTATATACCATTTTCTAACTTCAACATCTTTGATTTTATCTAGTAATAAAACATTATGTGTCCAAGTAATTTGTGCAGTTACTGACTGCACAAATTCAAAGTCAGGATATTCTTCTGCAAATTTTTTCATATTTTTAAGATTTCTAATAGAAAATCCATTTACATTTGGAAACTCTAATTTTAAATCTATTGCTAAATTATCTATGAATTTATTTCCCCATTTACTATTTGCTAATATAATCTTTCCAATATTCCAGTACATATAAATCAATTCTTTATTTATTGATTGCATTGCTTTATATTGCGATTTTGTAATTTCATTTTTAACATTTTCAAAGATTTCTTTATATCGATTTTTATCTATTTCATTTGCCATAATTACCTCTTTCAAATTGTGCAGTCGCTGACTGCACAATTTCTAAAATATTTAACTTGCCCACATTATACCATTAATTTTTGTATTTTTCATTATTTTTTCAAAAAATAAAATTTTTCTAATTTTGCAGACACATCTGTAAAATTGATTTACTGATATATAACCTCATTTATAACAATTTCTTCAACCCTAATTTTTTTATAAAAATATAGCACTTATCAAAAATACCTGATAAAATGT
>CAYTEX010000223.1:0-220 GCA_964437015.1 uncultured Clostridium sp.
CTCCGTTGTTATAAAACTATATTGCTGATTACCTTATTAGGCAAATCTATATTTATTATACCATATTTTAGGTAATTTTTCAATAGTTAGTAATGGCTGAAACTTTGTTATAGTAATACATTGGAATATATTACTAACACTATTATTGATTATAAAATGATATATCAAATAATAAAACTTAATATCATCTCTCTAATTTCAGAATTAAAAATTGCTGTTG
>CAYTEX010000223.1:284-1951 GCA_964437015.1 uncultured Clostridium sp.
TTTTTTTTTTTAATTTTCATTTTTTTCTTTTTTAAATTGTTTTTTAAATTTTTTTTTTATTTTTCCATTATTCTATTACCCCTTTCTTTTTAAAAACTTAATTTGAGGCAATCTGAAGCGTCGTTTTTTAGGAAGTTCTTCTATTTCTGTACTATCTACATAATTTTTAAAAATATTATCAAAATTATAACGATTTTTTACTAAAAAAGGATATGGTGTATAATCAGAAAAATAAATTTTGTCTGAAATTTTTTTGAGCATATCTTTTATACTTTCTTTTTCATCTTCAGGAGTAAAATTAAAAATAAAAGTTAAATCATTTTTTCCTAATTTGTCTTTTACTAATTTTAAATGAGATGTTTCCCAAGCTTTATTTCCTGCAACAACTATCTTTATATCTTTTTGTATAAAACTTTCAATATCTTTATTATCAAAATTATTAAAATCCCCCATATCATAAATTAAGAAATCATATCCAAAGCCAATAATATCTGCTGTATCTCCTTCTGAAGTATAAATATCTATTCCTTCATAAACTATTCTATGAATCTTTTCGTCATAAGAAGTATCTTGATAATATGAAGTAAGATCCATAATACCTTTTGAGTTTTTTGTTTCAATATAACAAGCTGAGGTATTTGCTAAAGATGATAAATATTTTGTAATAAGTAATGCCTGTGTAGTAACTCCAATATGTCCTTGTGTTCCAATTATACCTATTGTTATTGTTTGTTTTCTATTTTCTTTTTTTATTATAATCTTTTCTTCTGTTGCTAACATTAAAGGAAGATTCTGTATTTCAAATTTACAACTATCACGATATAACATTCCTTCTTCTGAAAAACATTTTTCAATTTCTAATTGTTGAAGGTTGCTTGAAGGTGCTGAAATAATATTGTAAATTCCTTTGCTAAATAATATTCCTAATAATGTATTTCCGTGTTTATATCCTAAAGCGACTATTGTTATCCTTGTATTTCCATACATTTGACGAAAGCACGAAATAGCACTAGATATTTCATCTAAAGATGTTGTATCTTCCACTGCTTTAAGGTCGATAATTAAATGTTCGCAAGTATTTAAGTTTCTAAAATCTTTTTTTATAAAAGTTAATAAATTAGTTTTTCCTGAAATTCTCATAATATTAAGTCCGTTTTTTTCTGCTATTTCATTAAATAAAAACTCATTTTCTTGCGAAGTAACATATATTATCATTCTATCTCTCCTTTCTACACAAACAAAAAAGAGATGTTAAAATCCTTACATCTCTTTTTATTTGTGTCTATATATAACTTCTTTAATCTGTTCTATTGTAATATTTTCAACACTTATTCTTTCTCCTTTTTTATTCACTATTTCTGTTATCCTAAAATAATTGCCTTATTTCCATTGTTTAGGATAACAACATCAAAAATTTGTATATTTTTTTGCATATTATCTCCTTTCTAATAGAAATATATTAGGTTTCTATTAGATTTCTATTAGATTTTAATTGTTACACTTAACCCAATATGTACCATATTTCAATTCTAATAAGCCTTCTTTATTAAGTTTATCTATTAAATATTCTGCTGTTGTATGCCCTATTTTAAATCTTTTAATTAAAGAAAATGTTCTTATAGTTTGATAATGTTGAACGAAGTCTATAACATCATTATAGATTTTTT
>CAYTEX010000224.1:0-1923 GCA_964437015.1 uncultured Clostridium sp.
GTTAACTGTATATGGCGCTGTTATATTGTCTGTTTGTCCTAATAGTTTAAATGTATTATATGTACTTTCTGTTTTTGTTGTAACAGCATCTGTGCCTTGATAATAGACTTTGTCATTTTCTAGGGTATATGTTACTTTATTTTTATATTGATCTATTTCTCCGTTTCCATATGGAGTACCTATTCCAGTTTGATTTGGATCGTTCACACCTACATTTTTTGGATTATACCCTGTTATTTTATTTATGTCATCTACTGTTATGCTTCTTCCTTTTTCTAATTTATTGTTATTATATGTTGCTCCTATACTATTTAATATATTTACACCATTATTCCAGCCATCTAGTCCTGTTAAGTTTAAACAATACTCGCTTATAAACGAATATGGCGATTTTACTATTCCCTTTTCTTCATCTTCTTCAAATGGAGCATAATATGTCGCTGTAACTAATAAAAGTTGACCGTTTTCTGCACCTAATACTCTCCATTTTCCATCAAATCCTGATACTGCTTGTGTTCCTTTGTCAATTACATAGTCTTCAATTTTTAATG
Organism: uncultured Clostridium sp.; assembly: GCA_964437015.1. Lineage (GTDB taxonomy): Bacteria > Bacillota > Clostridia > TANB77 > CAG-508 > CAG-269. The sequence continues at coordinate 552 of CAYTEX010000224.1, forward strand.
TTAAGCTTCCCTTTGTAACTGTTTGAGTATTATGGTCATATACTCAATTATTTCCGTCTAAAACACTAAAATCTATTGTTATTCCTCCAATTACAATTGTATCATTTTCTTCTAATGTTTCAACTTCGCTATCTGTTAATTTTTTATCTGCATGTAATTTAGCAATTACTTCTGCTCTAGTTTGTTTAGTTCCTCCAATATAATATACACCGGCGTTATTTGTTGCTGCCAATGTTACAGCTTCTTGTACTTCTCCTCCTCTTGTCGCTTCTTTTGCTTCTCCTGCTCTTGTTAATATTCCATTATCTCCTGCTAGCATTTGAATTGATATTCCAGCTAAAATTAATAACACTATAATGGTTACGACAAGTGCTATAAGCGTAATTCCGGCTATTTTTTAATTTGGGACCGGGTCCTTTTTTGCACGTGTAAATTGGGACCGGGTACTTTTTTTACATTTTTCATATTCTACCTCTTTCTTGTCTTTTGACTTTAAATCTACTTATATTTTATAAAATTATATTTTTTTGTCAATATATAAAAACCCTGCGCATGTGCATAAAAGTACATTTGCAGGGCTTTTTTTGTTTATTGCATTTATATTATTTTTTTATTACATTTTTATTACATTTTTGTACCAAAAATCTTCGGCACAAATAGCTTATTTTTCTTCATTTATTTTAAATAATTTAAACAATTCTACAATTACAATTGGAGCAAATACTAAGCATAAAATTTCTAAAATATTATCTACTGGAAGTATAGGTAAGCTAAACATTGTTCTTAATGCAGGTACTAATAGTACAACAAACATTAATGCTGCAGAAACAATTATAGCACCAATTAATTTCATATTATTAAAAATATTTGTTTTAAATATTGATTTTTTATTGTCTCTTATGTTAAATACATGAGTTAATTCTGATAAAGCAAGTACTATAAATGCCATTGTTTGTCCAACTTCAATTTTAGATTGGTCAAGTGTTAAACCTTCTATTGGCTCATTTGTTGTAGCTAGTCCTATCATAAATGCTGCAAGTGTTAAAAGTCCTATCATAATTCCTTGATATACAATTCTATATGTCATAGGTTTAGTGAAAATACCTTTTGTTTTTACAGGTTTTCTCTCCATTATGTCCTTGTTGGCAGGATCAAAAGCTAATGCTAAAGCAGGAAGTGAATCTGTAATTAAGTTTATCCACAAAATGTGTATTGGTAGTAAAATTTCTAAATGTGATATGTCTGTTATTCCAAACCATTTGGCAAAAAGTGATGTACCAAGTGTTGCAAGTAATAATACAACTATTTCTCCAATGTTTGATGAAAGTAAAAATTGTATTACTTTTAAAATATTATCATATATTCTTCTTCC
>CAYTEX010000225.1:0-1889 GCA_964437015.1 uncultured Clostridium sp.
AAAATTGGGAAGATTATAAAATAATAGATATGGCAAATGGACAAAAACTTGAAAAATGGGGAAAGATTGTTCTTTCAAGACCAGACCCACAAATAATATGGAAAGAAAAAAGTTTTTCAGAAGAGTGGAAAAAAGCAGACGCTGTTTATAATAGGTCAAAAACAGGAGGCGGTTCTTGGAAATACAACAAAAAGCTTCCAGAAAATTGGCAAGTAAAATATAAGAATTTAACATTTAATATAAAACCAATGGGTTTTAAGCATACAGGTTTATTTCCTGAACAAGCTGTTAATTGGGACTGGATGATAGACAAAATTAAAAAAGAAAAGAGAGAAATTAAAGTACTAAATTTATTTGCATATACAGGCGGAGCAACTGTTGCTTGTCTTTATGCAGGAGCATCGGTTTGCCATGTAGACAGTTCAAAAGGAATGGTTTCATGGGCAAAAGAAAATGTACAGAGTTCAGGATTAGCTGATAGGAAAATTAGATACATTGTAGATGATGTAAACAAATTTGTTGCGAGAGAAATAAGAAGAGGTAATAAATATGATGCTATAATAATGGATCCTCCATCTTATGGAAGAGGAGCAAATGGTGAAGTATGGCAATTTGAAAATAATATTTACGACTTAATTGAATTATGCAAGCAAGTGCTATCAGATAATCCACTGTTTTTTCTAATAAACTCATATACTACAGGAATATCTAGCACAGTTTTAGCAGATATATTAAATCTAACAATAGGAAAAAAATATAAAGGACAAGTTAGCTCTGGAGAAGTTGGTTTACCTATGGAAAAATCTAATCTAATATTGCCATGTGGTATTTACGGAAGATGGGAAGCTTCCAATCTACCACCTCATAAAATATAATAAAAGGATTTAAATTAAATGAAGATATTATACGAAGATAATCACATAATAGTAGTTGAAAAAGAACCTAATATTCCATCTCAATCAGATAAAACTGGTGACATAGATATGTTAACTCTTGTAAAAAGCTATATAAAAGAAAAATATAATAAGCCTGGAGAAGTATATGTTGGACTAGTTCATAGACTGGATAGACCTGTTGGTGGAATAATGGTATTTGCAAGAACCTCAAAAGCAGCTTCAAGGCTAAGTGAACAAATAAGAAATAAAACATTTAGTAAAAAATATCTAGCTGTTGTAGATGGAAAATTTGAGCAGGATAAAAGAACTATAGAAGACTATTTATATAAAGATGAAAGAAAAAATATAAGTAAAGTGGTTCCAGAAACAAAGAAAAATGCAAAATTAGCAAAGCTAGAGTATGAAGTTTTAAATTATGATGATAAAAGAGATTTAAGTTTAATAAAAATAAATTTACATACAGGAAGACATCATCAAATACGTGTACAAATGGCAAATGCAGGGCATAGCTTATTTGGAGACCAAAAATATGGTACAAGAGGCAAGCTTAAACAAATAAGACTTTGGGCTTATGAAATTGAATTTGAGCATCCAACAAAAAAAGAAAAGCTAAAATTCACAGACTATCCTGATTGGACAATGGTTAAAACTTGCTCACTTGTATTAGAGCCCTTGGATAAAAAATAAAAAAAGTAGTAAATGGGTATTGACATTTACTATTTTTAGGTATATATTATTAGCAGTCTAAAAGATAGAGTGCTAATACTCTTTAGTAAATAAATATATAGAAAGGATAGTGACTTTATATGATTAAACCATTAAATGACAGAGTTTTAATCAAAATGAAAGAGGCAGAAGAAACAACTCAAAGCGGAATTATTCTTACTGCAAATTCTCAAGAAAAACCTCAAATTGCAGAGGTAGTTGAAGTTGGACCTGGGAAAAAGGTTGATGGAAAACTAGAAGAAATGACTGTAAAAAAAGGAGACAATG
>CAYTEX010000226.1:0-1868 GCA_964437015.1 uncultured Clostridium sp.
ATAAGGATAATTATTTGAACAATATGCCATACTCTGCCTTCCAGAAGAGCATGTCCCAAAACTATTACGACTGTGTTGATATATATTCGAACAAAATTCATTTTGAAAAGGAGTTTCAATACCATTTTTTATGTCATTATATGTGAAATCTTTTACACTTATCCCAATTTTTTCATATTGAGGATAAATAATTATGTTTCCATTTTCATCAACTACACCGTATTGCTCATTAGCCTTAACTAAATATAGATTTGAATTTTGTCCCATAGAAGTTATATTTTGATATTTTAATTCAATCATGTTTTTTCCATCTTTTGAAAACACTCCTTTTTGCTTGTTGCTTTCTACTAGAAAATTTGATGATTCAGCTATAAAATTTATATCATCATATTGTGGTTCTAAAACAAATTCTTTAAAGTCAGTTGTAAGTACCCCCCATTTTTTAGAACTATTTCGTACAATTAATAATCCATTAAGAATTGATTTACAATTATTAAAATCTTTCTCATCTATTTCTAAAGCTCCAAAATTTGAAAAATTTTTTTCTGTAAGTAGTTTTTGATTTGCACTAACCAAATAATCTAGTGTATATATTCTAATTATTTTTTTGTTTTCATCATACCTAAATTCTAGATTATATCCTTTTTCTATGCATTCAGAAGAAGCATATAAAACCCCCTTATTCAAAAATACATCTTTTTCAGCGTTTATTTCTTCGTATTCAGTAGCTCCTTCCTGTAAATTTAGTTTATATATGGTTTTTGATTTTGCTGTAAAAATTGCAACCTCATATTTTTCTCTCATAGCATAACATTTAGTTTCATCTTCTGTTTTAGGGTTATAATCTCCTTTGAAAGTTGTATAATTATATTCAGGATGAACAGCATTTAAAAATGTTGCAAATTCTCTTATAGGTATATATATTTGCGTCTTCCCGTTTTCATCAGTTTGCACATCTAATATTTCCTCAAAATTTGAAACTCTAGTTCCATCTATATAAGCTGTAATATGTGTTGGATTGTTTCTTTTATAAATAATTAGTCCACATAGCATTAAAGCTATTATAGAAAGTATAACTATAGCTATAATTATCATCGTTTTTATTGTTTTTATTTTCTGTTTTTCTTCATCAAACTCTTCATCATCCATTATCATATTAATCCCTCCTTATTAATCTTTTGTATATCCATATTTTTGATAGAACTCATCTTTAAATTGTATTAAGTTATCATTCTCTATTTCAATTCTAACCTGTTCCATTAATTTAGTCAAAAATCTTAGGTTATGAAGTGAAATCAATCTCATTCCTAATATTTCGTTTGTCTTTATTAGATGTCTTAAATATGCCCTTGAGTAATTTCTACAAGTATAACAGTCACATTCGTTGTCTAATTTATCCCAATCTCTTGCATATTCATTATTTCTTATAACCAATTTTCCTTTTGATGTAAGTGCTGTTCCATGTCTTGCAAGCCTTGTAGGTAAAACACAATCACACATATCTATCCCAGCAAGTGCTGCTTCTATTAAATAGTCTGGAGTTCCTACTCCCATTAAATATCTTGGTTTATTTTCTGGCATTAATGGAGTTGTATATCTTAGAATGTCTAAGAATTTTTCTTTAGGTTCTCCTACACTTATCCCTCCTATTGCATATCCCGGAAAATCTAGATCTATTAAATCTTTAGCAGATTTTTCTCTTAAGTCTTTATAAAATCCTCCTTGTATAATTCCAAATAGTCCCTGATCTTCTCTTGTTTGTGCTTTTTTACATCGCCTAGCCCACCTTGTTGTTCTTTCCATAGATTGTTTGGTATATTCATATGTTGATGGATATTCACAACATTCATCAAAACTCATTATTATAT
>CAYTEX010000227.1:0-1855 GCA_964437015.1 uncultured Clostridium sp.
TCAAGTCCTATATCATATGTTCCTTTTGGTCCATCGTGTCCAAGTCTTGTTCCTTGTCCACCTGCCATTGTAACAACTGCAAGTTTTCCAGCTTTGATTGATTTTTCTCCTATTTCTTCATAATATTTGTAATCTCCATTTAATTTATATTTATCAATATAATCAATTGGTTTAATATCCGCATCGTCATTTTTATTTCCATCTTTTGTTTTGTTATATATACTATTTATAAGTTCAAAATCAATATTTTCTATTTGTTCTAACAATTGATCTTGTTTTCTTTCATCTAGTGTTTCATAAAAATTTAAAAGATGTTCCTGTCCGTATTTTTTTAACGTACGTTTTATCTCTTCAATATTATGTTCCATTTAAAATTCCCTCCTTAACATTATACAACTTTGTCTAATTGAATCAGATAAAATTTGGTTTAACACCTTTATACACTATTTTTTAAAATTAAGCAATACCTTTTTATTTTTTTATATAGTTAAACACATTCTGTATTTAAAATTTTACTGTATTTTTTCCTAATTTCACATACTTCTATCTTTTCATTATTTATATTATAACAATCTACAATGTTTGTTATATTCGCATTATTGACTACATTTTTTAACTTTTCTTTTATTACATTCTTGTATTCTTCGTCTCCATTTATGATTATTGTATATTCTTTATTATTATCTATATATGTTTTTTCTATCTCTTCATTATCCCAATTTTTTATCTCTAAAATCTTATTCTTCTCTTCTATTTTTAAATTTACTCTTTCAAGCAAAACCTTTAAAGTATTTGATAAATTTTCTTTTGTATATATATAAACATTTGACTTATACATCCTATTTTTTATATATGGAAGTAATATCATTTCTAAATGAAAATCATTCGCATATAGGCAACAATATTCTTTAATATTTCGCTCTTTAGTAACCATTTCATTTTCTCCTTTCATATGGAAAATTTTACCATTGTTTCAAAAATATGTCAATAATATTTCAAACATATTTCATCGACATATTTTGACTTATGGAAATCAAGTATAAAATTATATTTTTTGTAAATAATTACTATTAATCGGAGGTAGATGCTTTAATGAAGCGACATTTTATTATTTTAATATTTTTATTTATTATCTATATTTTTATAAGCTGTTTTATATATGTAAAAACTATTTTTTCTAATATTGAGAATAGTGTGTTTAGGTTGCATATTATAGCTAATAGCGATTCAGCAGAAGATCAAAATTTAAAATATAAGGTTAGAGATAACGTTATTTCCTATATGAATACAATTTGTAGAAATTCTAATTCAAAAGAAGAAACAATATCTATTGTTGAAAATCATATTAATGATTTTCAACAACTTGCCAATAATACAATAATTGAAAATGGCTACAATTATTCTTCTGAAGTTCAAATAGGAAATTTTGAGTTTCCTACTAAATTTTATGGAGACATTTCTCTCCCTTCTGGCTACTATGATGCACTAGAAATAAAATTAGGAAACTCTTCTGGACAAAACTGGTGGTGTGTTCTTTATCCAAGTCTATGCTTTGTTGATGTTTCTTCTGGAACACTTCCAGACTCCTCAAAAGAAGAACTTCAAAATATTTTATCAGAAGAACAATATTCACTTATATCAGAAAATACACCAACTTATAATTTTAAATTTAAATTAGTTGAATTATTCAACACAAATTTTAAAATAAGTAAATCTCATTAGTCGTAGCTCACTAACAGGTTGTCTCTTGTATTGTCACAATGCACTAATAATTAAGTTTGGATAAAATATATTAATTTACTCAAAAATGCTCGTTCAAGCTAATTTTCGAAGAACTTCTACAAAAATTTTTTGG
>CAYTEX010000228.1:0-1850 GCA_964437015.1 uncultured Clostridium sp.
TATTGATGTTCATTCCACCAAATCCTCCCATACCACCTGGGAATCCTCCTCTTTTTGACATAATAAAATTCTCCTTTCTAAATTATATTAAATGGTATATCATTGTCTCCAATGAATTTTTCAAATTCATTGAAATTACTGTCGTAATCATCTTGCTTTTCTTCTACAAATTTTATTTGCATTTCTTTTCCGCAAGCTAAATGAACGGTTTCTTTTAGTTCTTGCTTTGTATCTGGCCTAGATAAAAAATCCTTTGCAACCTTACTCATTCCATTAGGAAAATCAATTTCCAATGTCATATCATTAATTTCTCTAGCAATACTTCCTGCTAAATTTATGTACATAAACATTTTTCCTTCTTGTTTGAAATCATTTACAAGTTTTGGCCAATAATCCTGAGTTTTTCCTTTATATTTTGGCTTTGGAATCACTTTGCTTTCCTCGTTGGATGCTTTTTCATTATTTTGTATAGAATATCTTTCCTTAGAATTTGAAGCTTTTGCAAAATTACCAGCTCGTAAAAAATTTTCGATTTTTGTTACTCTTCTTTCCAAATCATCATTTTTATTTGAATTATTGTTTTCTGTTGTTCTATTATTATTTGATACTACTTCATTATTACATAATTTAATTAATCCTGTTTGTAAAATGATTTGTTTTTGTGATGATTGTTTCATTGTAGTTTCAATTTCTGATAAGCTACAAATTAAATCTATTAACTCATTTTTGGTAACCTTATCTGCTATTTGTTTTATCTGTTCTATTTCATCTTGATTGTACATCTCTGTTTTAAGAGTAGCTTTGTAAAGTAGAATGTCTTTAACATATTTTATTATTTCCCAAATTAAATTTCCAATATCTTTTCCTTCATCAGTTATTTCTTTTAACGTATTTAGTGCCTCTTCTGGATTTTTATCTATTACATTATTTACAATTTTATTTATAAATGTAGTTTTAGGAATTCCCACTAAGTCTTTAACTTTATTTTCATCTATTTCGTCTTCTCCTTCTTGACTACATCTCTCTAAAATAGATAATGCATCTCTCATTCCACCTTCTGCAAGTATTGCAATTAAGTTTAATGCTGAATCTGTAATTTTTATATTTGATTCTTTACATACATATTTTAAATCTTTTATTATATCCTCATTTGAAATTCTTTTAAAATCAAACCTTTGGCATCTAGATAAAATTGTTGCAGGTAGTTTTTGAGGTTCTGTTGTTGCTAATATAAATTTAACATGTTCTGGTGGCTCTTCTAATGTTTTTAATAATGCATTAAAAGCTCCTGTTGATAACATATGTACCTCATCTATAATGTATACTCTATATTTTGCCTTTGTAGGTAAAAAATTAACTGCTTCTCTAATTTGCCTTACATCTTCTACACTATTATTTGATGCTGCATCCATTTCTATTATATCTGTAAGAGAACCATCTAAAGCACCCTTGCATATTTCACATTCATTACAAGGCTCTCCATCTTGTAAATTCAAACAGTTTACTGCTCTAGCTAAAATCTTTGCCGTTGTCGTTTTTCCTGTTCCTCTTCCTCCATTAAATAAATATGCATGTCCTACTCTATCTGAAATCAACTGATTTATTAATGTCTTTTTTATGTGTTCTTGACCTACCATTTCTGAAAATTTTGTAGGTCTAAATTTTCTATAAAGAGCTGTATACCCCATATTTACACCTCCTTTTTGCACTTCTCTGCTCTCGCTGTAAAAAACAAAACTTTCACATGAGTTACTCTACAATTTCTATTTTATTACATAGAAAAAATGGTGTGAACTAAATTCCTCTATGGAAAGCTCCACATAAAAGTATCTACTTATTGCTGCTTCCTT
>CAYTEX010000229.1:0-1471 GCA_964437015.1 uncultured Clostridium sp.
AGTAATATTATTTGATGAAATAGAAAAAGCACATCCAGATGTAATGAATATGTTACTTCAAATTTTAGATGATGGAAGACTTACAGATTCAAATGGTAGAACAGTTAATTTTAAAAATACTGTAGTAATTATGACATCAAATATAGGAGCAAGACTAATTACAGATAAAAAATCTTTAGGATTTTCTAAAACGGAGGAAAAATCAAATGATCAAAAAGATTATGAAACTACCAAAAAAGAAGTAATGGCAGAATTGAAGAGAGAATTTAGACCAGAATTCTTAAATCGTATTGATGAAATAATTGTTTTCCATAAACTAAATGATGATGAAATCTCAAAAATTATAGATATAATGCTAGAAGAAGTAAAAAAGAGATTGAATTCACAAAAATATGAAATAGAGTTTTCTCCAGACGTAAAAAAACTAATTTCTTCAAAGGGAATAGACAAAAATTTCGGAGCAAGACCATTAAGACGTACCATACAGAATTTAGTTGAAGATAGAATCGCTGAAGCTATATTAGACGGTAAAGTAAAAAAAGGAAAAAAATCTCAAGTTAGTGTTGATGGAGAAAAAATAGTAATTAAATAAAATGAAAAAATGTAATTTATGTTAAATAAATTTGCAAAATATTGAAAGTTATGGTATAATAAAATTTAGTTTCGCTAAAAATAACAGTAAAGGGAGAGTGAATATTTATTTTAAAGACGAAATTAAAATTTTATACCAAAGAAGCTGCAAAAATTGGAGTTATTGCTATAATAGGGCTTATAATAATTTTAGCGAGTATATTTATAAAATATAAACCAGTATATGAGGTTTCAATTGCAGGAAATAAACTTGGAATAATAAAAAACGTCAATAGTTTTAAAAGCTTAATAGAAAATAAAATATTAAGTAAAGAAGAAACTAATATAGCAAGTATTTCTTTAAATCAAGATCCTAATTACAAAATTAAACTTTATCGCAGAAATATCAAAACAGATGAAGAAGATATACTTAAGACAATAGAAAATGAACATATAACAAAGGTATATAAATTTTATGAAGTGGCTTTAAATGGAGAAACTAAGGAATACGTAGATACATTAGAAGCTGCAGAAGAAATAGAAAAACAAATAAAAGAAAATTATAATACAGAAGAGTTAGAAATTGATATACAAATAAATGAAAAATACACAATTAATACAGACGAAATTAATACAGATTCTATCGATATTGCATCAAATGTTGTTCAATCAGCTGTTGAAGAAATAAAAGAAGAAAACGAAGCTTTAGCTATAATAAATGGAATAAAGCTTTCAGCATTACCTGTTACAGGTAGACTATCTTCAAGATATGGTGAATCTAGTTCAATTAGAAGATCAAGACACACAGGACTTGACATTGCATGTGCTTCAGGAACTGCTATAAAAGCTACAGCAAATGGAACAGTTACATTTGCAGCATATAATGGATCTTATGGAAATC
>CAYTEX010000229.1:1481-1844 GCA_964437015.1 uncultured Clostridium sp.
GTAAAAATTGATCATGGAAATGGTATAGAAACATGGTATGGACACTGTAGCAAAATTTATACTAAAGTAGGACAGACAATAAAAGCTGGAGATGTAATTGCAGCTGTTGGTTCAACAGGAAATTCAACAGGACCGCATTTACATTTTGAAATTAGAATAAACGGAAATACAGTGAATCCACAAAATTATGTGTATAAGTAATAATTAGAAATTTATCAAGCTAATGGTTTTTTAGCTTGATAAATTTAATTTAAAACTATTGACAAAAATAAAAAAAAATACTATAATATTTACATTGAAATGGCGAGGTAGCTCAGTTGGCTAGAGCATCCGGTTCATACCCGGCAGGTCGAGAGTTCGAAT
>CAYTEX010000230.1:0-1834 GCA_964437015.1 uncultured Clostridium sp.
TGCTGTTTCACTATGAGCTATTAAATGTCTATATTCTCCATGAACTGGAATAAAATATTTCGGCTTAGTTAATGCCAGTATTAATTTTTGTTCTTCTTGACAAGCATGTCCTGAAACATGAACATCTTCTAACGCAGAATAAACAACTTCTGCACCTATTTGCATAAGTGAATCTATTACTTTAGATACACTTTTTTCATTTCCAGGAATAGGACTTGCAGAAATAATGACTAAGTCATTTGGTGTAATTTTTACTTTTCTATGTGTTCCTGATGCCATTCTGGTCAGAGCAGACATAGTTTCACCTTGACTTCCTGTAGTAATAATTAAAAGTTTATCATCTGTATAATTGCTTATCATATCTATTTCTATAAATAAATTATCAGGACAGTCTATATAGCCTAATTCTCTTGCAGTAGTAATCATATTTACCATACTTCTACCACATACAGCAATTTTTCTTCCATATTTTACTGCACAATTTACTATTTGCTGAACTCTATGTACATTTGATGCAAATGTTGCAACAACAATCCTTTTAGTACAATTATTAAATAGTTTTTCAAAGACATCTCCAACTGTACTTTCAGACATTGTAAATCCTTTTCTTTCAGAATTTGTAGAATCTGACATTAATGCTAAAACACCCTTGTTTCCAAGCTCTGCTAATCTACTAAAGTCCATTAATTTTCCATCCATTGGAGTAAAATCAACTTTAAAATCCCCTGTATGCACAATAGTTCCAACAGGTGTTGTAATTGCAAACATAACAGAATCTGGTATACTATGTGAACTTTGAATAAATTCTACTTTAAAATATTTTCCAAGTTTTACTGTTTCTCCTGGATTAACCTCATTTAATTCTGTAGAATCTTCTAAATTATGTTCTTCTAATTTATTTTTTATTAGACCTAATGTAAGTTTAGTTCCATATATAGGAGTATTTACTTGTTTTAAAAAATATGGTACTCCTCCTATATGGTCCTCATGTCCATGAGTTATAACCATTCCTTTAAGCTTTTCCTGGTTTCTTACAATATATGCTATATCTGGTATAACAATATCTACTCCAAGCATGTCATCATCTGGAAATGATAATCCACAATCTACAACTATCATTTCATCTTCATATGCAAAAACTGTAATATTTTTTCCTATCTCATGTAATCCTCCAAGTGGTATGATTTTTAATTTTGATTTTTTAAATCTAAAATCTTCTTCTTTTTTTTCTGTTGATACAGAATTTAGCGAATTATTTTGTTTTATAGTTAATGATTTGTTTTCTTGTGTTTGAATTTGTTGAGTTTTCTTTCTTCCTCTTCTAGTTATTTTAGGCTTATCTTCACTTTTTTGAGTCTCACTGTTTTTTACAGATGTACTTTTTTTCTCAGTTTTATACTGGTTTTTACTTCTTACAGTTCTATTTGTTCTTCTAGAACTTCTAACCTTTGCTTCTGTATAGTTTTCTTCTTTTTTCTCATTCATAAATTTTATTTTCTCTCCTTCTGTTTATTTAAAATTTTAAATCACAAATTTAAAGTGCTTATTTCGGTACAAACACTTTTTTCTCTTTTATTTAATTATCTCATTTATTATTTGGTTTAAAATCTCATTAATTATGTTTTCCATTATATCATTTTTTAATACTAAAGTCAAATATAATAAATAAGCCCTCATCTCTTTGCATTACAGTTCACTACACATCATATTTATTATATAGGATAAAACATATTAATTTACGAAAAAAGCGCATTGAAAGTAATTGAGTTAGAACTTCTAAAAAATTTTTTGGAAAATGTTCGCGCCGAACGTTAGTGAGGGCTAAGTGAAAGGG
>CAYTEX010000231.1:0-1823 GCA_964437015.1 uncultured Clostridium sp.
AATGGAAATTTTAAAAATTTCATCAAAATCAAACCCAAATTCAGTAGCAGGAGCTATTGCTGGTTTGATAAAAGAATCACAAAAAGCAGAAATGCAAGCAATTGGAGCAGGAGCTCTAAATCAAGCAGTAAAGGCAGTAGCTATTGCAAGAGGATTTGTAGCACCAGCTGGAGTAGATCTTGTTTGTATACCTGCATTTGCAGAGGTTGAAGTCGAAGGTGAAGATAGAACCGGAATCAAGCTTATTGTTGAATCTAGAAAATAATTATTGCTATATTAAAAATCTTACTTAAAATGTATGTTATATCTCAAAAAAGAGGTATGAGGTAGGAGGTTGGAAGTCTAACTTCTAACCTCCTAATTTTTACTTAGAAATTAGTTAATATTTTATAGCTAAAAATTTTAAATGAACAATAAATCGAGGAGGTTTTATGGAGATTAATTATTTAGAAAAACAAAATACACTTATATTTAAAATCACAGAAGAAATTGATGAATTTAAAGCGAAAGAAATAAGGAGGAAAGCAGATTATGAGATTGAAAGATACATTCCTAAGAGAGTTGTATTTGATTTTGATCGTGTTTCTTTTATGGACAGTAGTGGAATAGGCATGATATTAGGCAGGTACAAGCAAACAACAATGCTTGGAGGAAAGATGGAAATTATGAATTTAAGACCCTCAGTGAGAAAAATTTTTGAAATGAGTGGAGTATTAAAATTAATTCCAGAAATTGATACAGTAAATGACGAATTTTTTATATACTAGGAAATTCATGAGTGAAACGAATAATTAAAAAAATATCCTAAAAAGGAGAGATTATGAATATGGAAAATGAAATGAAGTTGGAATTTATTAGCAAATCAAATAATGAGGCATTTGCAAGAATTGCCGTTGCCGCATTTGTATCCAGTTTAGATCCTACAATTGAAGAAATTTCGGATATTAAGACATCTGTTTCTGAGGCTGTAACAAATTCAATTGTTCATGGTTATGAAAATAAAATTGGAATAGTAAGTATAAAGTGCAAAATTATAAATAGAAAAATAATAATTGAGATTTCAGATGGTGGAAAAGGAATAGAAAATGTAGAGCTTGCAAAGCAGCCACTATATACAAGTAAACCAAACTTAGAGAGATCTGGAATGGGATTTACAATAATGGAAAGTTTTATGGACAAGCTTATAGTTGAATCTGTACTTGGTGTTGGAACAAAAATCACAATGGAAAAAGAAATAAAAGAACTACCAAAAACTGATAGCCTGACTTTAGAAGAAGCTCTAAGGGGGTAATAACATTTGGATAATAATACAAATGAAATAAAATTGGCTCAAAAAGGAGATAAAGATGCTTTAGCATTTTTAGTAGAAAGCAACCAAGGCTTAATTTGGAGTATAGTAAAAAGATTTACAGGAAGAGGATATGATACAGAAGATATATATCAAATAGGAGCCATGGGACTTGTAAAGGCAATTAGAAATTTTGATATAAAATATGAAGTAAAACTATCAACATATGCAGTACCATATATAATGGGTGAAATCAAGAGATTTTTAAGAGATGATGGACCAGTAAAAATTAGTAGAAGTTTAAAGGATTTACACAGAAAAATAGTAGAAATTCAAAAAGAGTACATAGCTAAAAAGGGGAGAGATCCTACACTAGGAGAGTTGTCAAAATTATTAAGAACACCAAAAGAAGAAATAACTTTAGCTTTAGAAAGTTCTTTGCCAATAAATTCAATCGAAGAAAATTTATATTCAGATAATAAATCAAATAATTCAATAAATATTATAGAAACAATAACCACAAACAAAGACGAAT
>CAYTEX010000232.1:0-1813 GCA_964437015.1 uncultured Clostridium sp.
TATAAAACCAGTACTCGGAGAAGATGAAACAAAATCAAATGGATTTTTAAAAATTAGTTATGATGAGAATGCAAATTTAGTATTTGCTGAAAATGTATATGAATCTGATTTTAAAAGTAAAGTTTTTTTGTCATGTTCAGAAAAAATAAAAAGTTTTACAGGAGATAAAAAGTTCTTTTTAGGTGAAGGAGGCCTTTCAAATCCAGATGGATTAAGTAAAGTAAGACTAAATAATAGTACAGGATTTGGAAGACAAAACTGTATAGCAGTTCAAATAGAAATAGAATTAGAAAGTATGGGCTCAAAGGAAATTATATTAAATTTAGGGGCAGAACAAAATATAATAGAGGCAAAAAATATAGCTTATAAATATAGTAAAATAGCAAATTGCAAACAAGAAAATGAAATTGTAAGAAAAAGATGGAAAGATGAATTAGAAAAACTTCAAGTATATACTCCAATTGAATCTATAAATATAATGCTAAATGGATGGGGGTTATATCAAACTATTGCTAGCAGATTACTCGGAAGAACTGGTTTTTATCAGTCAGGTGGGGCTTATGGATATAGAGATCAACTTCAAGACACTTTGTGCTTAAAATATATTGATCCTAATGTTATGAAAAAACAAATAATAAAACATTCTAAACATCAATTTATAGAGGGAGATGTCGAACATTGGTGGCATGAAGAAACATCTCGTGGAATTAGAACAAGGTTTTC
Organism: uncultured Clostridium sp.; assembly: GCA_964437015.1. GTDB lineage: Bacteria > Bacillota > Clostridia > TANB77 > CAG-508 > CAG-269. Next base: position 724 of record CAYTEX010000232.1, read on the forward strand.
AGATGATTTATTATGGTTGGTGTATATTTTAGAAGAATATATTGAGTGCACAAATGATATTTCAATATTAGATGAAGTAACTCCGTATTTACAGGGAAAGTTACTAGAGGAAAATGAAGAAGAAAGATATGATATATTTCAAGAATCTGGAGTAAAAGAATCTATTTATTATCATGCAATAAAGGCAATTGAAAAAGCTTTGAATTTTGGAGAACATGAACTTCCTAAAATTGGTACAGGTGATTGGAATGATGGATTTTCTGAAGTTGGAAACAAAGGAAAAGGAGAAAGCATTTGGCTAGGTTTTTTCTTGTATAATATAATTCAAAGATTTTTACCTTTTATTAGACAAAAAGGTGAAAATGATAGATATGAACGATATTCTAAAATTTTAACAGAATTACAAATTGCATTAAATAATCAAGGTTGGGACGGAAGATGGTTTAGAAGAGCATATATGGATGATGGAAAAATTCTTGGTAGTATAGAAAACGAAGAATGTAGAATAGACTCAATTGCACAAAGTTGGTCAGTAATATCGAATGCAGGAAATGAAGATAAACAATTAATTTCAATGGAAAGTCTAGAAAATCATTTAGTAGATAGAGAAAATGGAATAATAAAATTGCTTGATCCACCATTTAACAATGGAAATATTAATCCTGGTTATATTAAAGCATACCTGCCTGGTGTAAGAGAAAATGGAGGACAATACACACATGAGTATTGTTATTGTGGACAGTTTTTAGCAAATATGCTTGAAATCAAGCAAAAGTATAAAAATGGCGATAACAACAATACACCTATAAAATATTGATACTCTTACATATATATTACGAAAAAGTTCCGTAAACGGAAAAAATTCGTAATGAAAAACAATATTATTCTTAAAAAGTGTCGAGCAAAATGGTTAAAAAGTGTCGACTAAAAAACTTGAAAACATATAAAATACTCAAAATTTGCACAACAAAATAGTCAAAAAATGCACAATACATATTTAATAAATTTATAAAACCCTGATAACATTTGACAAATGGCGAAAAAAATGCTAAAATATTACTAGAATATGAATAAAATATAAAAATAATCA
>CAYTEX010000233.1:0-1791 GCA_964437015.1 uncultured Clostridium sp.
ATTAGAAACATTTTGATTATTACAATTATTATAAGAACATAAGTTGGCACAATTGTTATTTAAACAACAATACCTTCTGCGTATATTTCTCATACTATAAATTACCTCCTAAAATAATCTTATAATGTAATTTATTCTAAAACTAGACAAATTGTTACAAAAATTTCAATAAAATATTGAGAAATATGCAAATTTGTGGTATAGTAGTAGTGTAAAAGATAATTATTAATTAAAATAATAAAAGGAGGATTTCAAAATGGAGAAAAAAATCAATCCAGAAGAACTAAAAAAGAAAGGTGGAAAAACTATTCAAGAGTTTAAAGATTTTATTGCAAAAGGTAATGTGTTAGATATGGCTGTCGGTGTTATTATGGGTTCAGCATTTGGAAAAATAGTAACATCAGTAGTAGATGATTTACTTATGCCTTTAATTGGTATAGTAATTGGAGGAGTTGATTTTACTAACTTAAGTATTAAAATAAAAGATGCAACTATAACATATGGTAACTTAATACAAAATATTATCGATTTCTTAATAATAGCTATTTGTATATTCTTGATGGTTAAAGCAATTAGTAAAGTAACTAAAAAAGATAAAGAAGAAGCTGTGGAGGAAGCACCTAAAAAAGATGATAATACACTTTTACTTGAAGAGATTAGAGATCTTCTAAAAGAAAAACAAAATGTATAAAGAATAAATAAAAATCTGCCAAAACTTGGCAGATTTTTATTTGTCGATTTATAGCGAAATACGACGATGGAAAGTGGAAAAAAATACCAAAAAACTATTGCAAATAATTCGACCCTATAATATAATAAAAACTGTAAAAATTTTACAAATATTATATGTTTAGGAGGATAAAACTGTGAAAGAAAAAATAACAGTATTAATTGCAGATGACAATGAAGAATTTAGCAAGACACTAGCGACATATCTTACAAATGAAGAAGATATGGAAATTATTGGAATTGCCAAAGATGGATTAGAGGCGATAGATATTATAAGAGAAAAACTACCAGATATAGCAATATTAGATGTAATAATGCCACACTTAGATGGACTTGGAGTATTAGAAAAAATAAATAATAGTAATAATTTAAGTAAAAAACCAATTTGTATAATGCTATCAGCAGTGGGTCAAGACAAAATTACAGGAAAAGCAATTGCATTAGGAGCAGAATATTATGTTGTAAAACCGTTTGATATTGAATTACTAATTCAAAGAATTAGAGATATTAAAAACTTTAAGCCAAAAGATTCTAATAATTTTTTAACAAGTGAAAGTAAGAAAAAACCGTACATAAATGTTAGTACGACAAAGACGGAAGATCATTTAGAAGCTTTAGTAACAAATGTAATTCATGGTGTAGGAGTACCTGCACATATAAAAGGATATCAGTATTTAAGAGAAGCTATAATGCTTGTTGTGAATGATATAGATGTTATAAACCAGATAACAAAAACACTATATCCCGAAATTGCTCAAAAATTTAAAACTACTCCTTCAAGAGTTGAAAGAGCAATTCGCCATGCAATCGAAGTTGCATGGGGAAGAGGAGAAGTTGATTTAATGGAGAATATTTTTGGATACACAGTATCAGCTAGCAAAGGAAAGCCAACAAATTCGGAATTTATTGCAATGATTGCAGATAAACTAAGGTTAGAACTTAAGAGTGCATAATGTTAATTTGATAAATTGTAAATCAAATAAAAATCACGTTTAACTGCATATTATTTTATAAATTTTCTACGACCGGCGACAAGTTCCGGATCTTCGAAAATTTATAAAA
>CAYTEX010000234.1:0-1791 GCA_964437015.1 uncultured Clostridium sp.
CCTGGTTTTCCATTTTTTTTGCAAAATACTCCTACTTTTTCTTCTGGATATGCTTTTGCTACTGATTTTGAAGCAATTTGCATGTTATTTTTTATTGTAAGTCCAAGAAAAATAGGGTCAATAAAATTTACCATAATATTATCAACACCAGAAATATAAAGCCATTCTATATTCTTAGATTTCATGTCATCTATCATTTTTTCTTTAACCAAGCCTGCATATACTGCTCCATTTCCATTTGACGCAGTTTTTATTTTATTATCCTCTATTAGCATTTTACCTTCAGGAGTAAGCATAGGCAATTTATCTTGTTTAAAAAATTTAATTTTTTCCTTGTCTAAAGAAAAATAGTTATGTTCTTCGAAGAAATTTACTGTTTGATTATTATTTTGTTCGCTCGTCATTATATACCAGTATGGACATATACCATACTGGTTTTCAAACTTTTTAAATTTTTCTGCTAGAATTTGAAATATATATTTTCCATTTGCAAGCTTATATGTTCCTTTTGGTCCATCCCATCCAAGTCTGGTTCCTTGACCTCCAGCCATTGTTACTACAGCATATTTATTTTGTTTTATTATATTTAGACCAATATTTTCAAGTTCTTCTTTTTCATCTTTTTCTATTTTTTCTTTATCTATGCAATCTATAGGCTTTATTTCACAATTTTTATTTTTATCTTTTAAATTTATATTTTCATATAATTTTGTTATTTCTTCAAAATCTATTTTTAAAATTTGTTCTACTAATTCTTCTTTTTCTACTTCACTAAGATTATTTAATACGCTCAAAATTTCTTCTTGATTATACTGTTTTAATATATTTTGAGCTAATTCTAAGTTATGCATTTTTACCACCCTTAATATTATATTTTGTTCATCCTGTATATTTTACAACAAAACAAGAAATTTAACAAGAGTTTTATTATATTTAAATTTTTTCGTTTATATTATCTCCTTTAGATTTATTTTTCAATCCCGGATTTTTACATCAGTTACTAATCCATTATGTAGCTCTTTCACATATGTTTCTTGATCTGTTTCAATAAATCGATTTGTATTTTCATCATATTTATAAAAAACAATAGGTTTGTTCGTAACTATAATGAAATATTCTACAAAGTCTTTTTGGTCTTTTCCTTGAAAATATCCATCAATAGAATATATAGAAAATTTCCCAAAACTAATTGTTCTTACATCTATATTTTTAGCATTTAATGCATCTCTTAATCTCTTTCTATGATGTAATATTCTATCTTTTCCCTTTAATTGTTCATTTTCATATGGTACTATATTTTCTATTACTGTTTTTATCCAATTTAAATACTTGGCTTGATTTTCTTTTTCCTCTTTTGGCAACATTCCTGTATAATATCTTAAAAAATCACTATATTCATCAGAATAAAATTCCTTCTCAGAAATAACATTTATCAATGTATCTATTTTTTCTAATATATTTTTTGAAAATTTGAATTTTATATTTTCGTATTCATCAGATGTATATATGTTATACAGTATTCCAAAATTTCTTGTTTTTGACTTTGATTGAATGTCTCTTAAATCATTTTCTAAATCTATTATATATTTTTCACTTCTATCTGCCGGAGTTATGACTCCAAATACATGTACCGCATAATTTCTATGGCACCAACTATCTTTTTCAGCTTTATAACTTATATTAAGATTCGAAAAAACCATCTCTAATACATTTGATATAACCTTGCAATTTCCAATATAGTTGTTCATAGACTCCTTTATACTTTCTTCATCATTGCTTTGATTGTATATT
>CAYTEX010000235.1:0-1740 GCA_964437015.1 uncultured Clostridium sp.
CGAAACAGGTATGCGAAAAAAATGCATATTTTGTTTCAAGCTCTCTTATATAATTCGATTTATTATTTATACATTAACATAAATCTCGTAAACTTTCAATACATTTTTATAAAAAAAAGGAGTTTGCTTACGCAAACTCCAAGTTCTTCAGAACTAATTAGATTTATACTTCAGTTTCACTGCAGCATAGATGGCATTTGGCGTTGACATATCAGTAAACGCTCCTGTTAAAATCCATTCGGGAATTGTCCCATAAAGATATGCAGCGGTTACCAATATATCAACTGGTTCAAAATCATCTCCAAGTCCTGGTTGTGGACGAGGGGATTCACCGTAGAGTATATCATATCCTTTTTCAACGGCTTTACGAGTTAATAATGCCATACGAGAAGTATTCTGAATCGGGTATCTTTCATTGATTTCCTCTTTTGTTAGTAACCGTGCATTACGAAGATGACGTCCTCCATAACTACTTTCCCATTCTGCCATAAATCATTCCTCCTAACAATCGTTTTTAGAGAATTAACTACATTGCTATTCTTATTATAGTTCGTATAGCTACGAATGATATAAGTAATATATCACATTTTTATGTTAATTTCAACAATTTAAGCAAAATTCATATATTTTTCTTGCTTTTTAAGCTTTTAGTATTTTCTTTTTCTAGTTGTTTCAAACTTTTCTTAGGAGTGGGTAAATCTTCTGGCATAGTTCCACCATTTTTAGCAATTACTTCTCTAATATTTTTACCAATTTTATAATGAGTCTTATTAGCCTCTTTTTCACCTTGAACATTATCTTTTCTTAATTTTTGCTCTGTTTGTGAAATTCTAAATAAATTAGCAATAAGTTCATCACTTCCCATATTATCTAAAATATCTTCTCTATATCTTAATCCTTTTCTTTTTGCAATATCATCAGCAGTTTCTCCATTATATAAGCCTTTATAACCACTATTGTGAAATTTATCAAAATTTTTAACACCTGCTTTTTTAGCTGTTTGATTAAGAGAGTAATTACCTTTTCTTGTTAAATTTCTTTGATAAAATCTTTTTTCATCTTCTGTTAACATGCTATATTCTTTTTCTGTAATCTCTTGTTTTCTTGTTTGAACTGCAAAATAAGTTTGAGCAAGTGCAATAACTTTTTTTCTGCTATCTCCATTTTGTGCTATTAAATAACAAGCATAACGAGTTAATTCATAATCTTGTTGTTTTCTTTCAGCACCAGAGCCTATTTGAACCATTTTATTGATGTCAGTAAAATGGTCTAACACATTGATACTACTATTCTCACAAGATATTTTTGCTTTATTTATTATTTTTTCAAAATTCTGCCAATTTGAATATTGCAGAATAGGCATAAGTTCCCTTGCATACCAAAATTCACTACCATTTTCATCAATGTGTTTAATTTCTTCAAATGATTTATTATTATCTAATTCTTTCAATATCATCAGCTCCATTTCTTAATATTTTATTTTGTTATTATTATAAAACAATTGTTTGTGGTTGTCAATAGTATTTACTAACTTCTCATAGTTTTATTTAGGGTTAAATAAAAAAAATTAACAAGTTTTAAATTAGACATAAAAATAGTAGAAATTGGGAGGGGTCTCTTTTTCCAAAAAATAAAGACTCAGTTTACTAAACCTACCGAGTCTTTATTTTATATGTATACATCTATATTTTTCAAATCCATATTCACTTACGCTTTTTCCAAATATATCATAAGTATGTG
>CAYTEX010000236.1:0-1729 GCA_964437015.1 uncultured Clostridium sp.
GAAAAGATAAATTATTATATAGAACAATTAAAGCAGATAGATTATCATCACTTATTTTATTTGGACCTCCTGGATGTGGTAAAACATCACTTGCTAAAGTTATAAGTGAAACCACATCATATAAGTTTTATAAAATAAATGCGGTAACAGCTGGTGTTGCAGATATAAAAGCTGTTATTGAAGAAACAAAAAATTTTATGCTAAATCCAAAAGGAAAATCAATTTTATTTATAGATGAGATACATAGATTTAATAAACTTCAACAAGATGCACTTCTTCCATATGTTGAAAATGGAACTATTATTCTAATAGGTGCAACAACTGAAAATCCATATTTTGAAGTTAATAAAGCTTTAATATCGCGTTCTATGGTTGTAAAACTTGAGCCATTAAGTGAAGATGATATTTTTAAAGTATTAAAAATGGCAATTACAAAGCCAGAAGGACTTGGAGAATATAATATAAATATAGAAGATAATACTCTAAAAAAACTAAGTACAATTTCAAATGGTGATGTCAGAACAGCACTAAATTCTCTAGAAATAGCAGTACTTACAACTGCTATGGATGAAAATGGAGTAATTAATATTACAGATGAAGTATTAAAAAATTGTATTCAAGATAAAAAAGCTGTATTTGATAAAAATGGAGATTCACACTATGATAATATAAGCGCATTTATAAAATCAATGAGAGGCTCTGATCCAGATGCTACTGTTTTTTATTTAGCAAGAGCATTAAATGCAGGAGAAGACCCAATGTTTTTAGCAAGAAGGATTGTAATATGTAGTTCAGAAGATGTAGGAATGGCAAATCCAAATGCATTAGTTGTTGCAAACTCTGCAATGCAAGCTGTAAATATGGTTGGAATGCCAGAAGCAAGAATTATTTTAGCAGAAGCAGCAATATATGTTGCAACATCAAAAAAATCCAATGCATCATATTTAGCAATAGATAAAGCGTTAGAAGATGTTAGAACAAAAGATACAGGAGAAGTTCCAATGCATATAAGAAATGCACCTGTAAAACAAATGGAAAGCTTAGGATATCATCAAGGTTACTTATACCCACATGATTTTCCAGGACATTATGTTGAGCAGCAGTATTTGCCAGATAAGATGATTGAGACGAAGTACTATATAGAGGATGAAAATTAAAAATGTGGAGAATTATTTAAATGATAGAAAATGGTGAAAGCAATGATAAACAAGTAATATATATAATAGATAAAGAAGGAAAAATACATTCTGTACCGGAAAAATATGGGGAAGAGAATCATTTTGAACCATATATAAGACTGGATAAATTATTAAATGAAATATTTAAAATTACAACACATGATTGTTTATCAAATATACCGAATAGAGTTGCAAAAAAGGGGTTTATCAATATTTGTCCTGAAGATATATTTGATCCATTTAATACTTTTTTGATAGTATTTCCATTACAACGAACGGAGAAACAATTATTAGCATTAAAAAAATTATATAATGTTTTAGAAGAAGTAAAAGATGAAATTTTATTTAAAAAGAAACCGAACATAGACAATGAGGATTTAGAGTTTAGTTTTAGTGAAGACGAAGAAGGACTAGAAAACTTAAAAGCTTTTGTTTGCGAAGAATTAAAAAGAATAAGAGAAAATAGCAAAAAAAATGAAGGAAGATAATTATGAACGTAGGATTTATATCACTTGGATGTAGTAAAAACTTAATAGATACAGAAGTTGCAA
>CAYTEX010000237.1:0-1726 GCA_964437015.1 uncultured Clostridium sp.
ATAAACAGTTTGCAAGATTTTTATAAAAATGAAAATATGCACAATTCTGCATTTAGATACAAATTAGATACAAGTTGTAAAATGAGGAAAGTACTGATATATAAATTAAAACTGACATTTTAATAATTTTTAAGGGAGCAGATATAGAAAATTTGCTCCTTTTGTTATATAATAAAGAAGAAATTAAAATAGTAATCTATTGAAAAATTTGGAGGAAATATCATGAAAAAAAATAAAATTTGGATATTTATTATAGTATTTTTTATTATAATATTATATTTTGTTTTAAGAGGGCCTGTAATTAATATAATAAATAAAGATGCTGTAGAAAAAATTGTTGCTGAAAATTATCCAGAATATGAAATTGTAGATAAAAATTATATGTATTTAGATCACTTTTGGTCAACTTGGTATCAGTCAAAAAACGATGACATTTCTTTAGATATAGAATGTAATACAACACTAAAAAATAAGAAAACGGGAATGTATGTAACTATACCATTCTATCATTCTAAATATGGGATATATAAAGAAAATGAATATGGACATAAAAATATAAAACAGCTGGTAAATGATTACGAGAAATTTTGGAATGAATTAAATGATTTTAGCAAAAAAAAACGGTATAGAGATATATCTTTCAAACGCAGAATTAACTGAAGCATATAATTGTGATATTTTAGAATTAATTATTTATATAAAAGAAGAAAAAAGTATGGATAGTCAAGAGATTATAAATAGTATTGAAAAAATAGATACTAACCTAATAGTTTTATCAGATATTAATTATGTAGTTGCAAAAGAAAAAGCATTTGAAAATTTCTGTCCATGGACCCAATCAAACATATATGAATTAACCCTACATAATGAAAAAATAAAATTAACAAATGACGAGCAAAACTATGACTTTTATAGAGCTTATAAAAATGGTAAAACTGAAATAACATGGCATAAAGATTATTATATATATAATTAAATAACGATATGTAGCCAAATGACCAAAATCGAAAAGCCATGTGAGAGTGAGAAGAAGTATAAGAATTGTTGCGGAAGGAATCAATAATACCTTTAAAGCCCTTGAATTAAGGGCTTTTTATAATGCGAAAATAGACTATATTTTTTAAAATAGAAGCCAGTATTTGCAAGAGCTTTAGAATATAGTGACCACTGCCACAGTGGTATGGGCTAGTTATGGATTTTTATGGAATTTTATGTTATAATATATATGTAGTTTTAATTAGAAGGAGTAAAAATGAAGAAAAATAATTTATCAAATGTTTTAAAAAAGATATATAGATTATTAGACAAAAAACAAAAAATTAGATTTATTATAATTATATTAATAATGATCATTTCGGCTGTATTGGCGCAGATGACTCCAAAAGCAATAGGATGGTTGACTGATGATATTTTATCAAAAGATTCTATTTCTTTTGAAAAGGTAATACCATTCCTTATTTTTATACTTATAGTAAATGTTGTAAATGAAATAATTAAAATTATAAGAAGAGTATTAGTGGAAGATACTGCAACAAGAACAGAGAAAAAAGCAAGAGGTATGGTTATTAAATCTCTTTTGATGGCACCTTTGTCATATTTTAGGAAGAACATGACAGGAAATATCCATGGTAGATTGAACAGATGTCTTGATGGTACAATAAAATTGGAAAAACTATTATTTATGGATTTTGCACCTGCAATATTTAATAGTATAGCAGCAATTATT
>CAYTEX010000238.1:0-1713 GCA_964437015.1 uncultured Clostridium sp.
TTTAGACAAACTTTTACAGCAAAGAACAGGAATAAATGTTATGATTGCACAAGACACAGTTTCATGTGTTGCTTTAGGTACAGGAAAGGCATTAGATAATCTAGATTATATAGACGAAAAAGCAAGAAAACAAATTTAAAAGAATAAAAATATAAAAAAAAGTAATAATAAAAAATAAAACTAAGAGCTTTATATGCATTATAAATGCAATAAAAGAAGGGAATAAAGTTTAGAATGAAAAAAACGCTTAAATTTTTTATTATTGCTTTTTTATTATGTTTGCTTTTACTTGTTTGCAAAATTGATAGCATCCCTCAAAATATAATTCTATATGGAAATGAAAGCTTAAATTTAGGAAAATTTTGGGGATTAAACTATAAAATTGGAAATGATAGTATTGATACGGTTTTAGCTTCAACTATTGTTGTAGAAGATGTATCAAAAGAAAATATTGTTCAAGTAAAATTATTAGATTCTATCACATTAAAAGAAGTTAAGGTAAATGTAATAGATAAAACCACAGTTATTCCAGTAGGACAAATTTCTGGTTTAAAGCTTTATACAAATGGGGTTATGATTGTAGGGATGAGTGAAGTAAAGGGTGAAGATGGTCAAAGACATAAACCATATGAAAATTCTAATATAGAAGAAGGAGACAGAATAATAAAAGTAAATGGAGAAGAAATACAAAACACAAAAAATTTAATAGATATTGTAAATAAATCTAATGGGAATTCATTAGAAATTGAATTTGTAAAAAATGAAGAAATTATTTCAACTAATATAACTCCTGCCAAAATGCATGACCAGACATATAAACTTGGATTGTGGGTTAGAGATAGTAGTGCGGGAATACGGAACTTTAAGTATTTATGAACCTTCAACTGGAAACTTTGCAGCATTAGGGCATGGAATTACAGATATAGATACAGGTAACTTAGTTGAAATTTCAAATGGTGATTTTTTGACAACAAATATAGTTTCAATAGATAAAGGACAAAAAGGTAATCCTCGGTAAAATAAGAGGTACAATAGAAAAGCGGAGAAACAATAGGTACAATTTATCAAAATACAAATGTAGGTGTTTATGGCATAGTAAACAACTTATCAGCAATAAACTTGGATTTATCAAAAGAAATGGAAGTAGCATCTAGAAATGAAATAAAATTGGGAAAAGCAACTTTAATGTGTTCTTTAGATAGCCAAAAAGCAAAAGAATATGAAATAGAAATTGAAAAAATATTTATAAACAATGAAAAAGATAATAAATCAATGTTGTTAAAAGTAAAAGATGATGAATTAATTGATAAAACAGGAGGAATTGTACAGGGAATGAGTGGATGTCCAATAATTCAAAATGGAAAGTTTATTGGAGCAGTAACGAATGTCTTAGTAAATGATCCAACACAAGGATATGCGGTTTTTGGAGACATTATGATAAAAGAAATGCGTTAGGTCAGAGGAAATGAATAATAACAAAAAAGTAAAAAAATCTTTTTAAAACTACTTGAAATATTTTATTAGTTGGTATAGAATAAACTTGCCTTTAAAAGGGTAAAATAATTAGTATTAAAAACATACATATTTGTATGCTAAAGGAGGAATTTTTTATGTCAGTAAAAGTAGCCATTAATGGTTTTGGACGTATTGGACGTCTTGCATTTAGACAAATGTTTGGAGCAGAAGGATATGAGGTTGTTGCAATAAACGACT
>CAYTEX010000239.1:0-1685 GCA_964437015.1 uncultured Clostridium sp.
TATGCTCCCTCTATTATTGTAAATACAGATACTAATACAATAAACAAACTAAGTAAAATATGAGTTAATCCCATTGGTGCTAAAATTTCTACCAACATTCGAGCATTTCCCCCAATAATAAACATTATAACGCCTGCTAAAATAATTGGAAAAGCAATTTTGCTTAACTTAGTCTTCCCCTTTTGTTTTATTCTAAATATATTCATATCTTGCGACATAGTCGCCTTTAGTAAAGAAATTAGTTTTTTCATTTTTCTAATTTTTCCTTTCTTCATCTAATTCTAAGAAAACTTTTTCTAAAGACTCATCACCTTTCACTTCTTCCATACTTCCAACTTTTACTATTTTTCCTTTTTTAATTATTGCAACTCTAGTGCATAGTTTTTCCGCAACTTCTAAAATATGTGTTGAGAAAAATATTGTCTTCCCTTCTTCACACATTTTTTTCATTATTTCTTTTATATCAAAAACAGCTTTTGGGTCCAAACCTACAAAAGGTTCGTCCATAATTAAAACATCAGGATTATGTGCAAGTGCTGCAATTATAGCCACCTTTTGCTTCATTCCATGTGAAAAGGATGAAATTTCATTGTTTAGTTTATCTTTTATTTCAAATAAATCAGCATATTTTTCTATTCTTTCTTTTCTATCCTGTTTTGATACTTCATACATATCACATATGAAATTTATAAAATTAATTGCTTTCATGTTTTCGTATAAGTCAGGATTGTCTGGTACATATGCCATCTGCATTTTACATTCTACTGGATTCGTTTTTATTGACTTACCATTAATTAAAATATCTCCTTCTTCAAAATCTAATATTCCTGAGATAGCTTTAATTGTTGTAGTCTTACCTGCACCATTATGACCTATAAATGCAAAAATTTCGCCACTATTTACTGTTAAGTTTATATTGTCTACAGCTTTGTTTTCGCCATTATATATTTTAGTAAAATTTTTTATTTCTATCATAATAAATTTTCCTTCCTTGCTTTTATTACAAAACTTTTAAATTTTGAACCAAAATATATGTTTAATTTTTCCATAATCCATGTAAATTACAATATGCGTAAACCGCTTCTATTTCATCATTTTCGTCAATTAAAAATTCTGCTTTTGGTAAATTTCCTGGTTTTAGTCCTTTTCTTTGATTACCTGATTTTGTTTGGATTGAAATCCATTCAATAAAATGTTCTTCTTGCATAGGATGTAGTACTTCTCCTACTGTAACTGTAACTTTATTTCCTTCTATTTCGTATTGTGGTACATGCTTTTCCTTTGCAGCATCTACTTCTCCTGGTATTATTTCTTGCATAGCTTCTCCGCAACACATAATGTCACATCCATTGTTTTTAACAACTGCAACAATATTTCCGCATTTTTTACATTTTAAAAATTTTTGATCCATATTTTACTCCTTCTTTTTTGGTAAATTAATTTACCAAATATTTTTCATAATTATATCAAATATGGGTACTTATTTCAACTATTTTTTCATTTGGGGACGGTCCTTTTTTGCAAATATTATATAAGCTTTAAAAAATCATCAAAGACCTATAATATATCTTTGATGTTTGATTAAATTATTTAATAGTAAAAAAAAGTGTGCCCAAAAGAGCTGGACTTCATTGGCACATTATTTCTTTTTTAATGGAACAACTTTTAAAGTATATCCTAATGGA
>CAYTEX010000240.1:0-1682 GCA_964437015.1 uncultured Clostridium sp.
TAGCATTTTCTAAATCTAATTCTGTAACAGTTGTTTCACCATCTGATTCGATAATCATATATACATTTTCATTTAAATTTAATTCTGTATCTGATTCTAAACATGCAATATGAATACCGTTATTGTCTTCCCAATTTGCAACTAAATTAGATACACTTGGATTATCGTTTTCTGGCTTTTGATTGGTAAATGAAAATTTAAAATCTTTATTTTCAAGTCCATCAATATAAATGCTATAATCATTTTCGATTTTGACAATAGCTACGGATTTAGTAGCTGCGAAAATTTTTGTTGGAATAACTAATGCAATAATAATTAAAGCAAAAACCAACACAAATTTTTTTGAATTAAATGTTTTCATTTTTTCCCCTCCTAAATATAATTCTGGCGACATTATATAATAATTTTTAAATTTTGTAAATAGATTTTTTATATTTATGTAAAGTTTTTCGACTTTTTTTTACTTTTTTCTTTTTTATTTTTTACATATTTTTTTCTTACGGAAATACTAATAACATTTTTTATGCTCTTAATATTATGATAATATTTTATAAGCTATTGTTAACGTAATCACTTTTCGACGGTTCTATTTAACCCTAAAAAAATTTTTTGAAATTAGCTTGAACGAGTATTTTTGAAAAATTAATCTGTTTTACCATATATATTAAATATGGTTAGTACAGAACTGTAACCATCAGCAAAATCCTCATACTTTTTGCATTGACATTTTTTATTTTATATATTATTATATGTTTAAGGAGGATGTACAAATGTTAAAAAAGGAAAATGAACAAAAATCAAATTTACAGTCAACAAATTATAGTGGAAACGATGTGCTTTCATTATTTTTAGGAATTATTCTGCTTGGTGCAGGTTTATTTATATTAAGCAAAAGAGTTGTTGTTTCAAGCGGATGGTATATATGGAGATTTGGTAGTTTTGATCTATCATCTGGAACTATAACAATTCCTTTAATAATTGGAATTATTTGGTTCTTTTTCAACAATAAATCTATTATAGCCAAAATAATTATAACTCTTAGTATTATATTTATTATTGTTTCAATCATTATGAGTGTAAGATTATATTTTATAAGTACATCTTTATTTGATTATATTTTAATTTTTGGAATGTCAGCAGCTGGATCAGGATTACTTTTAAAATTCTTTTTTCAAAAACACAATGTATAAAAAAAACACAGTTCTCACTATGTGAAAACTGTGTTTTTTAATTGTTTTCTTATTCATCTTTGTTTAAACTACTCTTCTTCTTCATTATCTACAAGTTCAATACTAACTACCTTTCCGCCATCATTAGTTCTCATTAATGTAACTCCTTGTGTTGATCTTCCTAATACACTTATTTCCTTAACATGCATTCTAATGATTGTACCTGTATCTGTAATTAGCATAACATCTTGTATATCATCTGCTATCTTAACTCCTACAAGCTCTCCTGTTTTTGGTGTAATTTTATATGTTATAACTCCTTTTCCACCTCTTTGTTGAACTCTGTATTCGTCTAATTCAGTACGTTTTCCAAATCCATTTTCAGTAATTGCAAGTAATGTTGCTTTTCCTCCAGCAATAATAGATTCCATACCTATTACTTCGTCATCATCTGCAATTCTCATTCCTATAACACCTTGAGCAATTCTTCCAATTGGTCTAACATCTTTTTCA
>CAYTEX010000241.1:0-1679 GCA_964437015.1 uncultured Clostridium sp.
TATTAGCTGTAATATCTGCAATTAAATGTTGCATTTCTTTTCTTTCACTAATTGTTTCTCCGCTTACAACTTCTCTATAAATCTTAGTTACATTATAACCATCAACAGCAGATAAATTTTTTAGTATTCGCTCATGTCTTGACAATGTATCTAAATTATTATTGTATTTTTCTAGTTCTATATCTGTTCTAGATTTTCTTAAATAAATTGCATACTCATCATTGCTATTCATTTGTTCCTCCTTTCCTATAATTTTCAAGTTATGTCTTTAACCTTTTACCGTTATATATTGAAAATCATATTTTTTCCGCCTTTATCAATCTTTTTATGGCATCTAGTGCTGTTATTTCAAAATTCTTCTTAACATCTTCAATTTCTTCATTAACTATGTAATTGTCATAAAATTTAATAATAGTAGCATTTGTTTCTAATTTATCAACCTGCATTGTCTTCACCTCATTAAAATATATGCTGCTATTAATACTGATATTATTACATTGTAGTTTTGATTTTATTTGATACTGTGAGATACTTTTTATAACATTATATGCTTTTTAATCCAACATATTTTTAATCTATAAAAAAGAAATGTAGGGGACTTTTCTAGTATATAAAAAATAGGGAACCAAAGTATGGTTCCCTAAAAGGATTATTCATTATTCACTATTATGTTGGCTATTTCCTCCAGATGGTATTGCCATGATGCTCCGGACGACGAGTTGCTAATTTTATCTAAAAGATAGTCAATGGTGTCGTCAGAGACTACGCTGTTTGCATCATCCCCAATCGCATAAAACTGGATTGGTTCTTTGACGCTTTGCTGATATGTTGTTGGAATAATCAACAATACGTGACTTTCGTCATCGAAAAGCTGGTTATACATAACCAGAGCCTTTTCATCAGAAAAATTCTGATTTATTGTTGTTACTACTAACTGAACGCCTGTCCTCTTGTGGAAGTATTTTAAACCGTTCTCAAGAGCCTCAGGTTCAGAAAAATATCCCTCGGCATCATAGAGGTATTCCGTCACCTCATATGATGTGTCTGCTAAAGGATCTCTCCCAGAAATCCTTTCTTTTCGACTACTTTCTTCTATAGAAGAAATACCAAGGCATATTAAAAGAAGTATGGCAATTACTATTATAGATGCCCAAATATCGGATGTACCCCGGTCACCGTAATAATGATAAGAACGGTGATAATGAGAGCTGGAGTGATGAGAAGTGTGATGTGAAGCATGTGACATTTTTGTTCTCCTTTCTTTTTTAGCGCTAAAATTTTAGCACTAATTTACAATACAATACTTTACTTAAAGTTACTAAGTCTAATTATATTATACCATATTTACATAATGCGGTCAAATTGAATTGTACCTATATAAGCTTTCTAGCAACTCATCATCTTTAGTAAAATGAAATGATAACCTTGTGGAACTCATTCTTCTGTTCCAATATCATTTAATACTGCTTTTGCAGTCTGATCAGGCATGCCAAATCTTTGAGATAAATATCTAAGAGAAGCGGCAAGTTCTCCATCTGGTCCACCATATTGACTTATTATTACCTTAGCAAGTCTAGGGTCAGTTTGTTTAATATTAATTGGGTATTGTAATATTTTATTATAAGTCCACATTATCTATTTCCTCCTTCCCAAGGCCAAGGTTCTTCAAGCCATCTCCA
>CAYTEX010000242.1:0-1665 GCA_964437015.1 uncultured Clostridium sp.
CAAATAATTTTCTTACTCTTGATGCCCCAAGACCTGCAAACATCTCTATAAATTCAGAACCACTCATTGAAATAAATGGAACTCCAGCTTCTCCTGCAATTGCTTTTGCAATTAAAGTTTTTCCTGTTCCAGGTTTTCCATATAAAAGAACTCCCTTAGGTATTTTTGCTCCCATTTCAATAAACTTTTTTGGTTCTTTTAAAAACTGTACAAGTTCTACCATCTCTTGTTTTTCTTCATCTAGTCCTGCTACATCTGAAAATCTTGTTTTTGTTTTTCTTTCTGTTTCATCATATATCTCACCTCTATCGCCAAGCCCTTGCATTTTAAACAAAGCGATAAAAAGTGCAACCATTATTATTGTTGGTAAAAGTGATAGTATATAAGATGGTATTGTTGTTAATAAACTTGGTTTATTTTGAATAAGTTCAATTTCATTTCCATTTAAAGCTTCTGTTTGAATAAGTTCGATAAAGCTTTGTGTATTTGGTACTATTGCTTTTTTTATTAACTCTTCATCAACTTCTTCTTCATTTCCTGATATTTTTTTTAGAAGATTTTCATATGTGTTATCTTCTTTATTTTCAATATTGGTATTTTCTTCTGTTTGTTCTATAATCTGTCCATTTTCATCTATTTTATTTTTTAAGGTAACTTTTAAAGATGTAGACCCTACAGTCATTTCAACCTTATCTACATTTCTATTTGCAACCTGTTTTATTAAGTCTGTATAACTAATAGTCTTATCATCTTTTTTTGATGATTTTGTATTAAATGTTAAAATAAATATTAGTAATATTATTCCTATAGCTATTAATATTCCATAAAGTATATTTTGCATTTTATTATTGTCGTTATTTTTTTTCATTCTAATTCTTCCTTTCTAATTTTATGCATTTGATCCTTGTCCTTCTGGCTTATCCTCTTTTTGTTCTTCATCTTTTTTTTCATTTTCGTCTTTATCTTTATCTTCATCTTCTTTTTCTTTTGGTTTTTTGTTAATGCTAAATGTATCTTCTATCTTTTCTTTACTTTCTTCTATAATTTTCATTAACTCTAAATGTTGTTTTATAATATTTGATTTTATAATAAATATAGCAGCTGCTAAACTAATATATGAAATAGCTATATACATTATATCAAAATATTTTATCTTGAAAGAAGTTAAAGTAGTAATAGCAAAATATACTGTACGCAGCATAACTGATAAAGTTAACGCATATATGCTCATATTAAATAGAGCTTTATAATTCATTTTTATTTTTGTAAAAAAGCATGTTAAAATCCCAAAAATTGACAATGTAAATACATCTAGTAAAGTTGAAATAAATAATGAAATAAAAAGTGACATTCCTAAAGCAGCAATTAATGTTCCACTTTTTTCATTTTGCATATTTTCTGTAGCTGCTGCAATTTGTTCATTTTCCATATTAGCCTTACTAGTTATTACATTTGTCATTTTTTGAGAAAAATCCAATTCTTCATCAAACTTTGCAATGTTTTTTACATAATATACATATATTGCTGTAAAAATAAAACTACTTATTAATATTAACTCTGTAAAGTATAGTAATGCTTTTTTCACACCTAGTGCAGCAAGTTCTGGATATCTTTCAAATTTTGTAATTGAATACCATATTTTTTGAAAAAAATTCATTTTTATAA
>CAYTEX010000243.1:0-1629 GCA_964437015.1 uncultured Clostridium sp.
TCTTTGTTGTGGATTAGTTAATAGATAATTTTCTTCTAATTCATGTTCACTTATTTGTCTTTGTAGTTGCCTTTCAATATTTTCCCTCATTCTATTATCCAGTATTTCTTGAGATGACAAAGCATCTAGTTCAGTTTTTACATTAGTGTTTTCTTTTATGCTATTTTTCTTAGGTTCTTCTTTCCCTTCAATTCCTTCTTCAACGAATTTTAATAAAGTATCTTTTTTGCCTTCTTCTTGAATATCTTCATCCATAGCATAATCTAGTTGCCTTCTGTCATAATAAGTATCATATAAAATAGGAGGTGTTATTCCTCTTTGAATCATCATAAAGTCTAATAAATATCTTGATGTTCTTCCATTCCCATCTGCAAAGGGATGTATTTGAATAAAATTTCTATATAATTTAACTGCTTCTCTTTTATATTCTATCGGGTCTTCTATTTTTAATAACTCTTCATATTTTTTATTGAGCTCTTTCATTTTTTCTGGTATTTCTTCAGGATCTGCTGTATTTTTCCAAATTTGTTCTTCTCCGTTTAAAATATTATGTCTATAGTATCCTAAAGCATTAGAATCGGTGGAAATTGTTCTACTAGATAGCTTAGTTGTATTAAATTGTTTTCTGATACCGCTTATAACATCATCTAAAGTTTTTAAATCATTATTCTGATAAACAAATTTTATTAATTTTAATTGCATAGCTATATCAATTTTTAAATTCTCTAAATATTCATTCTCTAAAATCTTTGCTTCTAAAAACTCATTAATACCGTTAAGTATTTGGTTCATAACAACACTTAAATCTATATATCTTAAGCCTCCAATAGTCCCTCCTCTTTCCACTCTTTTTCTTTCCTTATTTTTAATTCCTATTTCTACATATTCACCAACCGCTTGTTTTAATTCAGAAATATTAGCATCAAAAAAATTTTTCCACTCTTCACTAGCTTTATCTCCCATTGGTAATCCAGAAATGCTTATATCATATATTTCTTGTTCAGCTCTTTTAAGATCTTTTTGCGCTGAAAGTAGCATTTCATTTAATTTTTTTATTTTATTAGTCTCATTTTTAGGAGTATTAGCTATTTCATCTTTTAAAACTCTTATTTCACTAGGTATTGAAAATAAAAATTGTTCAATCAAATAATTTTTACTTAGTATAATGCTACGTAATGTTGTTTGGTCTATAAATTTAAATGTAAATTTGGATTTTGAATCTAATTGTAACATTTTATCTGCGTATTTTTTTTCTCCTCTAAGTGCAGACCTTAAAATTTGTGTAGATTCTCCAAATTCATACTGTCCAAGAGCAAACTCTAAATTTTCTATGTGATGTCTCACTTCTAATTGAGATAATATTTTTCTGAAAACATATCCCTGTGGTGTAGAATAATTATCTGTTATACAACTATTGTAAAATTCCAGTGCATTTTCTTCGGTAACATCAATACTTTGCAAATAATTCTTTATATCTTCATTTGTAATTTCCATTTATATACCTCTTTTTATTTTATTATGTTTAAATTTTCAATTCCACTTTAATTTAATTATTATGTTTTTAATTAATTATAACATTATAAAACTTTTATAATCTTTTTTAATTCGTCAACTGCAGTTTCACATTTT
>CAYTEX010000244.1:0-689 GCA_964437015.1 uncultured Clostridium sp.
CTACTTGTAGCATCTACAATCAAAACTCTGTATTTTGACATTTCTAATAATTTTGCAGTATATATTATAAAATTTGATTTATCAAATGCTCCTATAAATCCTACTTTTTTCATTGTAAATTCCTTTCATATTATTCTGTTACTCCACCAGTTAAAGATTGTAAGTATTTTTGTCTAGATTCTTGTGTTGATGTAATGCTCTCTTCCATTTTGTCTTTAAATCCGTCTTCAGTTCCATATTGAGATAATGAACTATTTATATACTGTTCTCTCATGCTTTTTAGATTATTGCTATTATATCTCGCATATAGTGCACTTTTAGCTTTATCCACAATATTGCTGTCAGAATCCATCAAACTTGCAACCTCGTTATTTACAACATAAGTAGGGCTTGATGCTTGTTGTAATCCTGCTTCTGTATATTTGGTTGCATATAATTTAGATCCTTCAATTTTATAAGCCTCAACTATTGCACTAGATAGAGAAAGTGTTTCTTCCTCTGCTAATTTTATTTTTATTGTATCTGTTGATGTTTCTCCATTAAAATCTGGTATTGTAACTCTTTTTTTAGCTACAACTATAAAATCCTGTCCATTTGGAAGTTGTAATCTAATATCTATATAGTTTCCTGTTACTAAATCGATTGGTAAAACAATACTATTGTATTCTTGTTCTCTTACATCATCTGTA
>CAYTEX010000244.1:699-1576 GCA_964437015.1 uncultured Clostridium sp.
TCATTTGATCTAGCAATTAACGACTGAGATATTATAGTGTTTGCTTTAGCATCAATTTTAGCTACAACCGGAGCAGTAGTAGTTTCAATAAATTCTCTATTTCCATTTTTCATAACATAGTAATTTCCTGTAGCTTCATCCAAAAGCACCTCAGAATTTTTGTCTCCATTCAAATACAAATGTTGAACAGATTTGTTTGTAGCACTATCAGTAGTGTATTCTGATGTTATTCTTGATCCATCTTTTGTGTATAAAGAATAAGCTGAAAGCAATGTGTTCACATCTGCATAGTCACTTGGTACAGACGACATAGATGCATCTGCCAATTGGAACATAGTTTCTGTCAGAATATCTCCCGAATTAACATTTGTTGATAATACATACACCTTACTTATATTCTTTTTATATATTTCATTTTCCTCTCTTACCTTTTTTGTTTGCATAAATAGCAATGCTACCACAACTCCTGCTATTAATAATGTAATAACCATTCCCAATAAAAAATAATTTCTTGCTTGTCTTTGCATTGGATTTGATGCCATAATTAATTCCTCCTCTAAATTATATATATAATAAAAACCGCAATTATCTTCCAAGAAATTATCCCACTTTTTATGAGTTCCCTTGGAAAATACAATAATCACATTTCTTTTTTATTTTACATCATTTGTCATCTTTAATCAATATTTTTTTCTTTTGTAATATAAATTTAATATTCTTGTAATATTTTTGTAATATTTGTTAAATAATCGAAAAAAATCTCTAGTACATGCCATAATTATCTTACGCAGTATATCTTATCTGTAGTTCACTAACATTCACACAGCTAAGAAATCTACGGAATAATTCTTCATATCAGTCGATTTTTCCTAAAATA
>CAYTEX010000245.1:0-1574 GCA_964437015.1 uncultured Clostridium sp.
TTTATCCATACTTGGTTTAAAATATCCTTTTTCTTCCCACTCTTTATATAATTCATCCTCAAAATCCTTTGGATTGTATTTTCCTTCTAACATAAAATCAACTCCTAATTATTTATTCTAAAAGATGTGTCTATTATACAATTAAATTGGCTTTTTTTCAACTATTTTTTTGAATTTTCAAATATACATAAAAGAGATAGGAATTCTTACTTCCTACCTCCTACTTCAAACCTCAAATATTTGTATTATTTACTATGTCATTATGCTAATCACGCTCGCCTTCTTTCCTCCAATCTCCAATTTTGGGCGGTTTTCCGTTCCTTTTATCCGGATCCATAAGGCTGTTCTTTCTATTTCTCTGCCAAGGGGTAACAAGTCCTTTGGATGCGTAATATTCTGGTGTTTGAAAGCTACCACAATATAATCGTTTTCCAAATCCGAGGTCCATAGAATGGTTCAGTATTGTATGGACTATTTAAGTTGGGATCCACATAACATCTTACTCTTTTTATAAAATCTCCTCTAATACTCATGTTTTTCCTCCTAATATAATAAATCATCTAAACATACTCAATTTAGTTCCAATTATAGCAAAAAGCCCCCTGTATGTCAATAGTTATGCATATAAGTTAAAATAACTTACAAAAAATAATACGAGTAGAGATTAATTTCTATTACAATTATATTACTTAATTATTTAAATTTGTTAATCCTATCTTTTTCAATATATGATAATTCTTTAAACCATACTGCTAAATCAGTTATGTCATTATTTCGAATTAACTCAAAATATTTGACTCGATCATCCTTTGAAATAACAACTGGTGGTAAATCATTTTTTATAAGTTCATAATTTATCAATAATCTACCTGTTCTGCCATTGCCATCCTCAAATGGATGAATTTTCTCAAATTCAATATGATATTTAGCAATTTTTGTATAAATATCATCTGTGTCATTATTATAGTTATATATAAAATAATTCATTAAATTTGGAATTTTTTCAGGGCTTGGTGGAACATGTTCACTTCCTCTAATAAATACCTGTACTGTTCTATATCCTATAGTGTCTTTGATATCTTTATTAATAGTCTCGTTTATTTTTTTTATAAGTCTTTCATCAAAGTCTTCATTGTTTTCTATACTTTTTAATACTAATTCTAATGCTTTTTTATGATTTATCGCTTCATAAATTTCTCTAGGCTCTTTTGCTTCAATTTTAAAAGAATTATCATTATATAATATTGCATAAGTTTCTGCATATGTAAGAGTACTTCCTTCAATTGCATTTGAATGATATGTGCTTCTAGTAATAAAATCTTCTATATATTCTTTGTTTTCAAATAAAAAATTTAATATTTTCATTTTTTAATCCTTTCTAATAAGGTATTTATAAATTCTTATTTATGTCTTTGTTTCATCCTAAAGATGTGTCTATTATACAATTAAACAGGCTTTTTTTCAACAGTTTTTTTTAAATTAGAACAAAAATCATTATCCAGCAATAAAAATAAGAGATAGGAATTTTTACTTCCTACCTCTTACTTCAGACCTCAAATATCTATAATACTATC
>CAYTEX010000246.1:0-1563 GCA_964437015.1 uncultured Clostridium sp.
CTAATGGTTCACCTGCCCCTCTTTCACATACTCTCATTTTTAAAGTTTTTTCATCTAAAATATTTACAAATTCTATATTGGCTCTATTTGGAAAAGCATCATCATTTTCTAGTATTTTTCCATATTTACATATATCAAAAGTGTTAACATCTTCTTTTATAAATGTAATAGCATGAGGGTTTCCCATTGAAACACATGTAAAATTAAACTCTTTATCCGCAGCTTTTAACCCTAAGTTTTTTACTGGATATTCATTTGATTTAACAGGAATTTTTTCTGGCTCTAGTATTGGTTCTCCCATATCAACTTTTACAAGTTTTATTTTTCCTTGTTCTTCTTGCATTTCAAGTACTTTAATTCCTGCTAAAGTTTCGATTGATATTGTAGTTTTATTTGTTAAACCTTTATCATACACAAATTTTCCTACACATCTTATCCCGTTTCCACACATCTCAGCTTCTGATCCATCTGAATTAAACATCTGCATTTTAAAATCTGCTACTTCAGACGAACATATTAATATCAACCCATCTGATCCAATTCCCCAATGTCTATCACTCACAAATTTAGCTAATTCTGCTCTGTTTTCGATATTTTGATTTATTGCATCCATATATACATAATCGTTTCCTAATCCATGCATTTTTGTAAATTTCAACATAATATCCTCCTATTTGATTTTTTTATTGATGCTTATGTTCTTTAGCAAAACGAAGTAATCCAATAAATAATGGAGCTGGTCTGTTAGGTCTCGATTTTAATTCTGGATGAAATTGTCCTGCTATAAAATATGGATGATTTTTTAATTCTACAATTTCTACCAATTGTCCATCAGGAGATGTTCCTGAACAAATCAAACCTGCTTCTTCAATTTTTCTTTTATATTCATTATTAAATTCAAATCTATGTCTATGTCTTTCATGTATTTTTTCTTTATTATATATTTCATATGCAAGAGACTCGTTTTTTATAATACATGGATAACTTCCAAGTCTCATTGTTCCACCTTTTTTATGTATGTTTTTTTGTTCTTCCATAATATGAATAACTGGATTCTTTGTTAACTCACTAAATTCTGCAGAATTGGCATCTTTTAAACCCAAAACATTTCTAGCAAATTCAACAACTGCCATTTGCATATTTTATTGTTTCTATTTTTCCTTCTATTCCTCTATTACCAAATCCTCCGGGAACAATTATTCCATCAACACCTTTTAATTTTTCTTTAACTGTATTTTCTGTAATTGATTCACAATCAATTAATTCAATGTCTGGTTTTATGTTATTTCTATAGCTTGCATGATGAATGCTTTCTATTACAGATATATAAGCATCTTCAAGTTTTACATATTTTCCTACTATTGCAATTTTTACTCTATTTTCATCTTTTATATTTTTTATATTATTTATCATTTCTTGCCATTCTGAATTATCTGGAACATAATTATCCAATCTTAAATGATTACACACTTCCCTTCCCAATCCTTCTTTTTCAAGCAATAGCGGAACCTCAAACAAATTACCTGCAGTTAAATTTTGTATTACACTAGTTTTTCTTACATT
>CAYTEX010000247.1:0-1537 GCA_964437015.1 uncultured Clostridium sp.
TGTATTTAATTTATGATAAAATCACCTTAAAAGTTTATAAGCAAATATTTCACCCCCAATGTATAAATCTGTAAAAAATAGAGATAATAGGAAGGTGGAATATTTAATGTTAAAACAAAAAGATTTAAAAAGAGTCACATTAATTCAAGCATGTATAAAAGGTGAATGTACAGTAAAACAAGTTGCAAATGCTTTGGGAATTTCTGAACGCCGTGTAAAACAAATTAAGAAGGAGGTAAAAGAACATGGCATACAATCCATTCAGCATGGAAATCGAGGAAGAAAACCCAAAAACACAATACCAGATGAAACAAAAAAAAGAATATTAGAACTTAGAAACTCTTATGAATATGAAATATCAAATTTCAAACACTTTCAAGAACTTCTAAAAGAACGTGAAAATATTGATATATCTTATTCAGCACTTTATAACATTTTAAGAAATGCAGGGATAAAAAGCCCAAAGAAGCATAGAAAAACAAAGTTACATCACAGAAGAAAAAGAAAAGATGCCGAAGGAATGATGTTACAGGCAGATGGAACACCATATGATTGGTTTGGTAACGGAGAAAAATATTCTCTTCATGGATTTATAGATGATGCAACAGGAAAAATAACAGGCTTATATATGTGTAAAAATGAATGCTTATTAGGATATTTAGAAGTATTAAGACAAACATTGGAAAATTATGGTATTCCAATATCATTATATCCAGACAAATATAGTGTGTTTTTTCCGCCAAAAAAAGTTAACGACCACATAACAATTGAAGAACAGTTAAATGGTCGTGAAAAAGGTATAACACAATTTGGAAGAATCGTTGAAGAACTTGGAATCGAAATGTTTCCAGCAAGTTCGCCACAAGCAAAAGGACGAATTGAAAGACTATGGGAAACACTTCAAAGCAGATTAGTTACAGAATTTAGAATTAATCATATAACAACAATAGAAAGTGCTAATAAATTTTTAAGTAGTTATATAATAAAATATAATTCACAATTTTCTATACCAGCAACAAGTACCAAAAGTGTTTATTTAAAAATACCAAAACGATATGATTTAGACGAATTATTATGTGTTAGATTTGAAAGAACAATTGACAATGGAGGTGTATTTTCTTTAAATAACAGTAAATTTGAAGTACTAGATAAATCAATCCCACCGAAATCAAAAATTCAAATATATCTAAGTCAAAAAATAGGAATGCGTGTTAAATATAATAATAAAATCTGTAATGTACAGCCTTTAGAAGTAGTATCTAAAGACAATATAGATAATAATTCATTAGATTATCATTTATGGCTACCAGATGTAGTGGTAGAATTAATTAATGAATTTTATCTAAAAGATGCAAAAGCATCATAACTAAATCTATCGCCTAATGATAGTATTTACAAAATTTTAAAATTTAAAACAAAAATTAAATCTTGAGCCTGCCTCCGCGGCGAGCGGAATAAACTCAAGATATACATATGGTGAAATTTTTGCTAATAAAATTTCAGTATTTTTTAGTGAAATTTTCAAAAAATATTGACA
>CAYTEX010000248.1:0-1514 GCA_964437015.1 uncultured Clostridium sp.
AAAAGAAGCTTTAAACATTTTAGGATACAATTTTGGAGAACCTAGATTACCATTAATAAAATTAAGTGAGGAAAACAGGAAGAAACTTGAAATTGCATTAAAAAACTTGAAATAAAATACAAAAATGATATAATATAATTTGTGAGATTAAATACTTACATATCAGACAGCTAATTAGATTTTAAAGAAAAAGGAGCAAAAAGTGATTACTAATAAGGAAGAAATCCTTAAAGATAAAGAATATATTGAGATTGTTTCAGAATTATTAAAGAACGAAAAAGTATTGGAAATGAAGCAATATAGGCAACACCATAATATAAGTTGTTTTGATCATTGTCTATTTGTTTCATATAATACATATTTAATTTGTAAAAAACATAAACTAGACTATATTTCTGCTGCACGAGCAGGACTATTACATGATTTATTTTTGTATGATTGGAGAAAACGTGAGAATGGGAGAAAAGGGTTGCATGCTTTTACTCATCCAAAAGAAGCTCTAAAACAAGCATTAACAATTACACAATTAAATGACAAAGAACAAGACATTATAAAAAATCATATGTGGCCTGTGACTCCAAAATTTCCCAAATACAAGGAAACTTATATAATAACTTTAGTTGACAAATATTCTGCTGTAGCAGAAGCTTTGATTGGTAAAAAAATAAGAATACTAAAAGTATTTGGAGAAGCAATTGCAAGATAATAAAGATTCAAATTTAAATAGGAGAATAATCTATGATAGAAGTAATGATTAATGGATGTAGTGGAAAAATGGGAACAACAGTTGCGGAATTAGTAGATAAAAATCCAAAATTTGTTCTAAAATATGGAACAGACAAAATAGATACAGGTTTATGTACATATCCAGTATATACGGAGTTAACTCAAATTCCAGAAAAGCCAAATGTTATAATAGATTTTTCTGTACCTGTTTCGACTTTTGAAGTTTTAGAATATGCTAAATCTAACCAAATTCCAATTGTAATTGCAACAACTGGATTTACTGAAGAAGAGGAAAAGAAAATATCAGAATATGCAAATTATATACCAGTATTTAAATCTGCAAATATGTCATTTTCTATAAACATGTTTCAACATTTATTAAAGGAAATTGCACCCAAATTTAAAGATACAGATATAGAAATTATAGAAACACACCATAATAGAAAACTAGACGCACCTAGTGGAACAGCACAGATGCTTGCAAATACTATAAATGAATCGCTTGGTGGAGATTATAAATTCGAATATAACAGACATGATAAAAAAGAAAAGAGAAATAAAAAAGAAATCGGAATTACATCAATTCGTGGAGGAAATATAGTAGGAGAGCATACAGTTATGTTTTTTGGAGACTCAGAAACATTTGAAATAAAACATACATCATATTCTAGACAAGTATTTGCAGAAGGAGCAATTAAAGCCGCAGAATTTATTGTAAATCAATCAAATGGATTGTATAATATGGATGACCTCATTTGTTAATAAATTAGCAAATGAGGTCTTTTTGT
>CAYTEX010000249.1:0-1503 GCA_964437015.1 uncultured Clostridium sp.
ACAAGATTATCAATCTTTACGATTTTCATTTTCAATTCTCCTTATAACTTCTTTCCCTTCATCTGTGTTTTCTGCAAAAGACCAACCACCATTTTCATTTTGGATAATTAAATAATTATATGGATTTTTATTTTCTCCAAACTTATAATACTCAAAGTTCTTTGAATTATCAATTTTCCCTATATACTTTTTATTTCCATTTACATCTGAATCAAGTTTATAATTAATTTTCACACTATTTCTCCCATACACAAGTGATTACAAATTTAA
Organism: uncultured Clostridium sp.; assembly: GCA_964437015.1. Lineage (GTDB taxonomy): Bacteria > Bacillota > Clostridia > TANB77 > CAG-508 > CAG-269. The sequence continues at coordinate 271 of CAYTEX010000249.1, forward strand.
TATACCAAACAGTATCAAGATAAGTTTTCTTATTTGCCCAATTAGGAACATTCTTTTCCATAAAATCAAGAAGTTCAAGAACATTTTCTTTAGAAAATTTCATTTTTTATACCTCCATAATAGCTCCACATTCAACTTGATATTTATACCAATTATTTATATAATTTTTATATTTCTCTGTTTTCTTAAAATCTTCTAATTTTTTTACAAATTCTTCAGAATAAATATAATCAACAACTTTTTTCTTTCCTATATCAGAATAAACTGAAAGACCAGTCATAGGGTCGATTGCATACCACATCAGATAATTTTTTCCTGCTGGCTTTACACCATAATAATTAAAAGTGCCATCAGTAAATCCTTCTCTTTTAATAGCGGAAATATAACCATTTTCATCTCTGCCAAGGCTTCTAAAAGTTTGTTTCCTCATTTTTTATTTCCTCCTGCTCTTCAATTGCAAAAACAATATACCACATCTTTCTCTATTTGTCAAGTATAAATTTCAAAAAAATAAAAATTTTTTATTTTCATTTTTCAATTTAAATTTAATATTAAATTTACCTTTTTAAAAATGAGAAGCGTATAGTTTAATATTAATTTCATTTTTCAAAATGATAATTTTCAGTAAAAAATAAGTTTCACCGATTTGGTGAAACTATTAAAAATAATGAAATTAAAAACTTACAATAATTTCTCCATCATATTTATAAATACTTGTCGGTTCATAATTTATATCATTATAAGAATCATAAATTTCAATTTCAAGCTCTTCAACTCTATAATTCCCATATCTTTTTTTCAACTCTTCTATATCTTTTAAAAAATCATAAACTTTCATTTTTTAATACACCATTTATTTTATAATCCACAAAATAGAAAAGAAATAAACCAGAGAGAAATCTGAAGAATGTATTTAAACAATTTTTCATTATACCAATTTAAAAAAGGACAAAGAAATATTATTATAAACATATAAATTTTAATTAAAGTCATTTTCCCCTCCATTAAAAACTATCATTTAATTTTACTATTCATTTTATATCTTTTTCCTTTAACCTGAACCATATAACATACTTTATCATTTTTAGAAATTACCTTTTCAATTTTTTCAATATCTTTCTCTGTATCACTCTTACATTTATACTGACGCTTTACAAAAGGCAAAACGATTCTTTTAGCTTCATCAGAATTAATCTCAATTCTTTCTTCTGCCCAATCAAAAGACTTAAATTT